>MNVF01000017.1 GCA_001871535.1 Candidatus Micrarchaeota archaeon CG1_02_49_24 | reverse complement strand
ACAGTCCTTGAGATTTTCGGAAAGTCCAGCAGGACTTTACGAGCTATCTTCCAGCTGGCAAGATTCAATCGCTATCAAGCGAAAACTGGATTTCCGAATGAGCCTTCATACCCTGCACATTGTGCAGGGTCTCTCGCATCAGCGAGAGAGGCTCTTCGGAAAATCTGATATCATTTAAGCTATCAAATATGATAACCTCCTGAATATCTAAGCCCTGTTTCTACTTAGTTTTGCCATACCTTCTTCTTGGGCAGTGGATGTTTTGGGGAAGCCAGACGGTGAAAGTCTCTTTTTATATATTATCAACTAAATCCATCCATGCTCTTCGCGCTCGGCACCCCTGTAATAGATTACATGATACCGTGCCCCACCGTGCAAATCAAAGCCTATGATTTGGAGAAGGGGGTCCCCAATTTCCGCCCTATGGGCATAATCGAGCGCATAATCTCGGAGAACGAAGTGATTGTAAACTGCCCAGGCGACAATGCGCGCAATGTTTGCGAAGGGCTTTCCTTCCTTGGAAGCGGATGCGTTTACTATGGGGCGACAGGCACCGATGACGAGGCAGACTATCTTGGCGGCCTGGTGAATGAGGCAGACATCCCAAACATCCTTTTGAAGTGCGATGGGCACACAGGCAAAATCGCCACCCTCATCTCTGAAGACAAGGAAAGGACGTTTGTTGTGGACATGGGAGTCGCCACGACAATTGACAGCTTATCAGATGAAGCAAAGCAGAAATTCGATTCGTCAGATTATTTCTACACCACAATAATCACGCATTTCACAGAAGACAGCATAGCGTGTTTGTCATCGGAATTACTGGAAAAATCAAAAATTGCAAATAAAAAAATTGTTTTTGCGCTGGAAAGCTCCTCCCTTTGCAAGCTGAAGAAAAAAGAAATCCTCGCGCTCATCAGCAGGCATGAGCCTTTGCTGTTCGGCAATGAGCAGGAGTTGAATGCAATTGGCGGGGTTGCCGAAGTGCGCAAGCACACCCCATTTGTCGTTTGCAAGCAGGGTGCGAACGGGGCAACTATTTACGACGGAGAAAAAACAGCAAAAATAAATCCGATAAAAACTGCTGTCGTTGACACAACTGGCGCTGGCGACTACTTCAATGCGGGGGTTTTGCACGGGCTGATGGAAGGCAAATCCATTGGTGAGTGCGGAAAAATCGGTGCTGAGCTTGCCGCAAGATGTATCTCATTGTATGGTGCGAGGCTGAGGTAGTAACTGTCTCATCTTACGAGTGTAAGTAAAGAATACAGACAACCGTTGTAATCAATGGTTACTAGTGGTTCTTCTGAAACCGTTATAAATTGATGTACCTATAAATACATTTACAAACATAAACGATGTGTAATCATGTCACCGGAAACCAAATTAGCTCCAAGGGGCCAAAGAACGTTGCGACCTGCTGGAGTTGAACGGGTAAAAGCCTTATTTAACCAAAGAATTGCTTACTTTCCAGAAAGCACACGTGGTCAATATGTGGAAGCTGCCATTGAACGACTTTTTACTAAGAGGACCCCCTTAGCAGAAGGTATCGCAACCACTTATTTTGAAGTTGCTGCTAAGGCTGGGCTGGGACTAAATGCGTTCAGGGCTGCAAGTCGTGCGTTAGGTTCAGCTGCTGCGTTCGGAGTTGCAAGCGCTGTGCTAGGTCCAGCTGCTGCGTTCGGAGTTGCAAGCGATGAGCTATGTTCAGATGATGCTGCGTTCAGGGCTGCAAGTCGTGCGTTAGGTTCAGATGCTGCTGCGTTCGGAGTTGCAAGCGCTGCGCTAGGTTCAGATGCTGCTGCGTTCAGGGCTGCAAGCGCTGCGCTATGTTCAGATGATGCTGCGTTCAGGGCTGCAAGCGCTGCGCTAGGTTCAGCTGCTGCGTTCGGAGTTGCAAGCGCTGTGCTAGGTCCAGCTGCTGCGTTCGGAGTTGCAAGCGCTGCGCTAGGTTCAGCTGCTGCGTTCAGGGCTGCAAGCGATGCGCTAGGTTCAGCTGATGCTGCGTTCGGGGCTGCAAGCGATGCGCTAGGTTCAGCTGCTGCGTTCAGGGCTGCAAGCGCTGCGCTAGGTTCAGCTGATGCTGCAGAACGATTAAGAAAAAAGATTATTGCTGAAGAGGCACTAGAGGACAAAATTAGAACGCTCCTCGGCAATAAAAAATTAGGCAGGGCTGTGCAGGCAGCTCGCGATTTACAATAGGAAGAGCGCAAGGAAGGCCTGAAGTAATAGCCTGAAAATCTCTTCTCTGAGTAGTTCTTACTAGGTTAAAGAAACTTTAACCTAGGCAAAACACATATAAGGGCTGATTACCTAATAATTAACATGAATGAAAGATACAAGCTGAAATACAACCGCCTGCTTGACATACTTGGCGATGTGGCAGCATGTGCGGATGGGAAACTGATTTTAGTTGGCGGAACTGCATTAGCTTTGTTTTATTTAAAACATAGGTTGAGCATTGATTTAGATTTCATACCTAAAATTGGCGATGAAGTTAAATTAAAAGATGAGATTAAAGGTTGCCTCACAAAAAAAGGATATAGAACGATAAGGGGCGCTTACCTTAATCAGTTTGTGATTCAATTTGAGGACACCAGCATAAAGATAGAACTCTTTTCGTCTGGATATAAGATAAAAAAAATAAATGCTTTTTTTGCCGGAAATGTGAAAATCCCGGTTGCATCTTTGGACGACCTTCTTGAATTGAAAAAACGGAGCTATGCTGAGAGAAAGGAGGCGCGCGATTTATTTGATATTATTGCCATTTTGGATAAAACTAAGAAAGGGTTTAATCTTGCAGGGCAATTGATAGAGCAATACGGCAGACCTGTCAATATTGAGGAGATGGAGCAACTGGCGATTGATGCCAGGATCCAAAGGAAATTCAAGAGCGTGGTAGGCGATGTTCCCTAAGCAGATTTTCACATACGGCCAATTAATTGATTCTGGGATGAAAGAGGGCGAGATTAAGAAAATGTGCGCCTCGCTTAAGCTCTTTCCGACCCCGTTCAAAGGAATATATTACGTGCCGGCAAGGGAAGAACGGGAGGGATGGTTTATCGAGAAGCCGTCCATGGTGTTAACCAGGGCTATAAGAGCACATCTTGGCACTGATAGTTTTTATTGTAGTTGTGCGACTGCCGAAGAGTTTTGGGGGATGAATTGGAGGGGCTCGCCTTGCACGCATGTTGTGAACGAAAGACTGAGCGGGTGGATAGAGCTGAAAAAGCGGATAGAGCGAAATTTGAAGAAAGGGACATACAGGTCAAAAAAGGTCGCACACATTCTCTCGTATTATGGGGATTCTCTCGTTTTCCACAAAATAAAAAATGTCACGGATGCGAAAACCAAAGAGACGCCCTATGGAAAATTTGCGACTAAAAGGCAGATACTGATTGACAGGAAACGGTTCGGCGTTAGAGAACGGTGCAGGGATTAAAATAATCGCTTGCCAAATAAACTCATGGACTTAATTTATAGGCCTGTCAAAGAAAACTGGTTAAACATAGCTGTGATTGGCACAGTTATAATTGGTCTATTATTTATCCTTGTCGGCATTTTGATCCTGATTTTTGTCTATTTCTCTGATTACTTCACTGATATACTTGCGCCCATTTACCAGATTCCGTCCTATTCATCGCTCCCAATAATCATATTTGCGATAATATTTGTTGTATCCGGAGCGGTGGCGGTTGTTGGGGGCTTGGGTGCCGGAAGAATTACCTATAAAATAACCGGTGAAGGACTTCTCATAACCTGTTCCATTCTCCATAAGCGCATGTTTAAATTCTCTGAGATAGCCAGCATAGAAAAAATTTCTGCACAGAAGGCAAGGGCGCTCATTGAGGAAGCGCATCGGAAAGTTGAAAATTTTAAAGCCGATGCTTCAACTAAGGGGTTTGGATTGGAACAACCTTTGCTATTCGCGGGATATCAAACAGGTGCTGCCAATTTAACAATGTATCTCAGCAACCCGCCAACTGTGTATATACCGGGTGGTCTTGAAATCCAATCCTATTCCGGAACAAGGTCTGTAAAATTTGGCAGGACAGAATATCTCAAGCCGCATAAAATTGATGTTTCTTCCCTTTCAGGGGAATTCATTCTTTTGACAGTGAGACGGGAAGGAAAGGAACCGGTGCTATTTCTTTTGAACCCGGAAGACATTGACGGATTTATCTCAAATCTCAGCGCCGCAATCAGACGCTGATGCCAATCGTTCAGCCCGTTTGTTGAACTCATCAATGATTTTTTGTTCATCAACCGTTGTAATTTTCCCATCCTTCAGAACGAGCTTGCCATTGATTATCACGTGCTTCACGTTTGACGGGTTCGCGGAATAGACAATGGCGTTCACAAGCGTTTTTTCGTTTGCAGGCTGGAGGTTAGCATCCAAACTTAGAACTGTGATGTCAGCAAGTTTTCCCTCGGCAATCGCCCCGGAGTTTATCCCCAATGCCTTCGCGCCATTCACCGTAGCGCATTTCAGCATCTGCTTTGGCGAGATTATGGTTGGGTCCCACCTGAACTGATTTTGAATGAGCGCCGCGGTTTTCATTGTTTCAAACATGTTCAGGGAATTATTGCTCGCAGCGCCGTCAGTGCCCAGGCAAACATTCACCCCGGCATCAAACATTTCCGGGAGCGGTATCTCGCCCCCGGATGCAAGCTTCATGTTGCTCACCGGGTTGTGCGAAACCGAGCATTTGCGCTTTCCCATGATGGCAACTTCCTGCTTGGCCACCCAAACACTGTGCGCCAAAATAGTTTTTTCATCCAGCACCTTCAGTTTTTCCAGGTATTCCACCGGGCGGCACTTATTCACACCCAGGCAGTCAAAAACTTCCTTCCTTGTCTCGGAGCAGTGGATATTGTATGTGGTGCCATAACTGCCAGCCAATTTTTTTGCTTCAGTCAGCAATTTCTTGCTGCACGTATAGATGGAATGGGGGGCAACATTGGCAGTGATTAGCTCGCTGTGTTTTCCGTTGCTGTATTTTTTCAAAACCCTCTCGCATTCCCTCATCTCCCTGTCCCGCTTACCCTCGTCATTAAGGTCAATCATCCCATAGCCCAAACAGGCCCTAATCCCTATTTGTTTTGAGGCTCTGGCAATAGCCTCCATATGAAAATACATGTCATTGAAACAGCCTGTCCCGGATTTTATCATCTCAATAAATGCAACCATTGAACTGTAATATATGTCTGTTTCAGATGTTTTTTTCTCAAGCGGCCAGATGACTTTTGAAAGCCATTCATGAAGTCTCATGTTTTCAGCCAGGTTTCTAAAGAGTGTCATGGGCGAATGGGTGTGCATGTTGAAAAAGGCAGACATTGCAAGCATCCCCTTGCCCTCAATCTTTTCGCATCCGGCGGCAGGCAAATCCTTCCCTATTCTCTCAATCCTGCCGCTTTCGCTGTCGATGAGCAAATCTCCCATGCCAACATCTAAATTTTTGTTAATATAATAAATGTCTCTGAGCAATAACATACTGTAGTTTTTGGTTGGTATGGTTTTTGATTTTATGCTTGCCATGGCATTGGTTTTCATCGGCATTTTGGCAGGGATGCTTTCAGCCCTCCTGGGGCTGCACCCCAACACACTGGCTTCCATCACCTCTCAAACAGGGGTTGACAACCCAATCCTGTTCATCCTGCCCATGCTCGTTGCCTCCTCATTTTTCGCGCTCATCCCGGCAATTTTCTTCTCAATCCCTGATGCCACCATCGTATCCGTGCTCCCTGGCAAGAAGATGTTCCTGGAAGGGAAAGGCAAGGAGGCGCTTGCCACCTGTGCCTATGCAATGTTTTTCGGGATAATTGCATCCATCGCCCTGTTCCCATTGGCACAGCCAATTGTTTCCATTGCCTACACTGCAGTCAGGCCCTATTTGCTCTACGTGCTCGCTGCGGCAGCAATTGCAATGGTTGCAGGCGAACGCAGCATGCGCAAACGCTTCGCCGCAATGTTCCTGTTTTTCGCAGCCGGCCTGCTCGGCACGTTTGCGTTCTCTCTAGGGCTGCCAGACCCGCTTTTCTCGGTTTTCACCGGTTTTTTCGCACTGCCTGCGCTCCTGTTCTCTTCAGATGCAGGAGTTTTACAGAAAGAAGAGGGAACTAAATTCCCATTTTCATTTTCCTATTGGAAAGAATGCGCCTCTGGCACAGGGTTTGCATTTATCTCAACCCTTCTGCCCGGCATTTCAACGCCCGCCCAGATGGCCACATTCGCAGGCATGCTGCTTCCATTTGCGTCAGATGAGCGGAAATACCTTGCATTCATCTCCTCGCTCAACGGCTCCCAAATCATTTTCTCGCTGGCAAGCCTCCTGGTTATAGGCAAGGCGCGCATGGGCGTCTATGCGCAATTCTCGGATTTCTTCACCTCTCAGGATGTCCTTGGTTATCTTTTGCTGCTGGTTGTTTCAGCGCTCCTAGCGTTTCTGGCCATGCTGCTGGTGATGAAGAATATAGATATTTCAAAATTCAGGCTCACAAAGGAAATGAGATATGCGATTGCAGCCTATCTTGTGGCGATGTCATTTTTGCTGAATGGCATTTTCGGAATAATCATCATGGCCGCGGCATTGCTGCTCGGGTTCCTTGCTGCAAAAGAAGGGCTGAGAAAGCATCTGATGGGTGCGATAATATTGCCGACGTTCGCATACCTTTGGTAGTTCACTCAATCACATAGGCGTTGTCAGAAATAAGCACGCTCACCTGCCTGGCGAAGCGCTTTGATTCCCAGGTTACTGCCCAGGTGCCTGTCTGGTTGTCATGGGCTGCAATTGGCTTCGCATCGCTGGAATCATTCAGGAATTTCTGCACTGCCCCTGTGCCAGGCAATGTGTGGGAGGCTATGATTGCCTCCTCCTCAAAGGCGAGCAGGCAATTGGTTATGTTTATGCAAATCCTGCATCCCCTGGTAATGTACTCGTCGGGCTGTGGCACGAAATTTTGCGCCGGGTAGTTGTAATAAATATGCCTTCTGTCAGGGCACTGGCTGTCCAGGTTCATTGTTACCCTGCCCCGTATGTTGTAATAGGTTCCGCCAGCGCCGTTTATCTCAGAAGCATTGAGTACCCCGATGATATCTGCTGTGGGATAGCGATTCCTCAAATCCTCCTCCACGTAATGCTTCGCCTCAGTTATGTCAACCCTGGTATTGCGCGGGAAATAGATAGCAAGAAGTATGACCGCAATCATCAATGCCACAATGATATATGATTTATCCATTGTCCCAAGCTCCAATTTACATAATATATTGCATGACATTAACTTTTTAACTTACACATCTTATTTATATTTGTGAAAACAACCCGTGTCACGCTATTGCTCTGTTTAATCGTTTTATCAGCCACAATTTATGCTGAAAGCGGTATTTCAGTGGCCGCCAACCCACCTGATCCGGATGAGACCCATCCCAGCAGCGTAGATATATCTGTCTATGAGTGGGGCGGAGTTGTCCGTTCCCCCATAGGCCAGGACCCTGCAGCCCCGGCTATCGTGTTCATAATCAACCAGAATGAGGATTTCAAGGGAACGTTTTCCTCAAATTTAATATGCAAGGCAAAAGTGGATTCACAAGGTTTTTTCCGGTTTACTGACGTCATGAAGCCAGGCATGTTCCAAGACCCGCCTGGCCCCTGTACCTCTCTCAAGGTGAAGTTTTGCCCGGTTGTTTCAGATTCAGTCCAGCTTGCAGACTGCCTGGACCTGATTGACAAGTTTCCGTCCAGCCCGAATTACGGTAAGCGCTACAGCCCAGTGAGCCTGAATGCGATTCCGGAGTGCAGCCAAGCCCAGTCAGGAACAATGAATCTTCCCCCGCCAACCGGGGTTACATTCGACCATCCTGATAACTCCATGGTCTCTTCCAGTGTGCGCTACTGCTCCCAGGGCAGCGTGGGGTTCGGGGCGCTCCAGCCGCTCTGCGCGCCGCTCATGCTCCTGTTCGGTCTGCTCATGGGCGCCATGTTCATCCTCGGGCGCTCGCCGTTCTCATTCTTTGACATCTCAACCAAGCCAAGGTTCTCGCGCGGAGGCCAATACCAGATGAGGCGCATGACCAAATTAGACCTGAGCAGCCAGATTATGCAGCAGGCTGCCCAGGGGCTTGCCTCGTATGCCATGAGCGCGGGCATGGGCGCGGCTGAGAAGAGGATTGCCGGCTCAGGGAGGAAGGCGGGCACTCTGGAAGGTGCAACTGCAGACAAAACAGGTGCAACTGCTGCCAAGGGCGATGCAGGCGTGAACACTCCTGCAAGTGCAAACAAAAAGATTGAGACTGGCGACAAAGCCCTGGCGAATGGCAAACAGCTCCAGGCACAGGCACTTGATGCAAAAAAAGTTGCGGCCGCTGCGGAAAGTAAAGGGGAGAAAGGGGCGGTCGCACTCAGGAAAATGGCAGTTGATCTTGACAAGAAAGCCGGGGTGGAATTCGGGAAAGCCTCAGCCAATTACAAATCAGCAACCAAAGACATCAACAATGCAATGCCCCTGAAAAATATTGAAAACGCGGCGGCAAGCCAATCTCCGGCGCAGCAGGCGTCAAGTTCAATGATGGTTGGACGCGTAGGGTTAAAGGGAGCTATGCCCAAAGGTGGGTGGGCAGATCAGGCAGGCTTATCTGTTAATCCAGAAACACACGGCAAAGCTAACAAAGGCAAAAAAGCTGGACAAGGCGAACCGAAATCACTTCTTGCGGCTTACGTTAAACCTGACGCAAAGCAATCTACCCAAATCAACGTGCAAACTCCAGCCACTGCCCCGAAGCAGGGCTTCAGATTAGGCGGCAAGAGCGCAGGCCTGTGGCTCAAGAGGATTCTTCCCTATCCGTTCGGCTCAATCCTGTCAGGCGATTTCAAGGAAGTCATCCCATTCCTGCCAACCAGAGACAGAACAACAGGCAAGAAGACGCACTTTTCCGGAGGCATATTGGAGAAAGCATACAAGGAATTCGCGGCCTACCCCAAGGGCTACGTTAGCAATGTTAGCAAGATTACCGGCATTCACCTTGACAAGGCTGAGCGCGAGCTGGTAAAGTATGAGAGGGGGATGAAGAAATACCGGAACACCCAGACCGAAGAACTCAAAAAAATTGATGCTACACTAAAGTCTGGACTAAGCGATGGGCAACTGAGAATGAATTCCTCACAGTTGTCTGATGTGTACCGAATAAAGCCTGGTGAATCGACTGCCAATTACCGGAAGAGGTTGACCGAAGAGGCGCAGACCATCAGGCTGTGGCTTAATGGCGCTTCTTCAGCTCCGGATGAAAAAGGCAAGAGGATGGAGGATGCTATCAAGAGTCGTAGAAGCCAGATTCAGATGGGCATCCAGCAGATGAGCGCAGGCGGCGATTACGGCAACCTTTTGAACATCACCAAGGTCTTGCACCTGGCAACCGTGGTTGCCAATCAGGCACGCGCCGAATTCAGGGAAGGCGTGGTCAGGCAGGAAATTCAGATACTCCAGCAGCTTCTCAACAAGCAAACTGACTATAATTCAGCAACAACTGATGTGAAAAAGAAAAAAGCAATCCTGGATAGCTGCCTGGCAGAGCTGAAGCAGGGCGGTACGGATATTGGCGAGAAGCGGCTGGCCAAGCTTTTCGGGCTGGCTAAAGATGTGGCTAAAGATGAAAATAAGACGATTGCTGCCATTGCTGACCGGATTAATTCACTGCGCTCCGGCGCCACAGGAAAATCGCCCACAGCCGATCCTGTTTTCTCAGACATCCATGATATTGCATTTCATTCAGAGGTGCACCGCGTATCCAGGGAAGGCCTTTCCCAAATGGGCGGCTGGCAGGGCGACCTCAAGGAAGCCTACCGGCGTTCATTTGGCAGGGTTGTTGATTTCTATCTCCTTCCTGTCAGGGCGGTTGATTTCACAAAAACACTGCTGTCCGGAGATGAGCGCGGCATTGAGCATGCAGTGCGCAGCCGCGTGGAGATAAACACCCACTACATTGGGCGTGCGCGCGGCAGGCAGGATGATGTAGCCGCATTTGAGCATTGCCAGTCGCTTGCCACTCCAGAGGAACGCACTGAATACCTGGCAAAGCATGGGAAAGAGGTGAAAAGCGGCCTTAAATTCCTCTCGCGCCAGGCAGGCCAGGTGTTGCCCGGGCTTCAAGCAGAGCTGCAGAAGAGATATCTCACCATCACCAAATCCCTTGCAGAGCAGGACGTCAATGTTCTCTCTACCTCAGATCTGACAATCCAGGAGCGTGAGCAGGTTGCTGCGGCAGGTGTCGTGACAGGCAAATATGTGGAACTGGAACGCACTCAGGATGGCAGATTCTATTTTGTGCACGCAGTGCCGGACGCGTCCAGTGCAGACGGCAGGAAACTCGACCGCGTCTACCTTTACGCTCATGTAGCAGCCCTTTCAGGGGACGGCCGGCATCTGGATGCAGTCGTGGCTGCCTCCCAGCTGAACATGCAGGGCAGGGGAGCAGAAGCGCTCCAGGAAGCACGGGCAATCATGGCATCAATGGAGGCGCTCAGTTCGCTTACTCAAGCTGCCAGTGGATTTTCGGCTAATTATTCCAATATCGCAGAAGAGCGGCGCCAGGAAGCTGCATATCTCGGGAATTCACTTGCTGCGGGTAAGGGGCTTTCTAAAGAGCTTAAAAGTCCTGAGTGGGACATGGCCTGGAGCAGCTATTCAGGAATCATTGAAAATCCCCAATCCACTCTCCAGGAGCGTCAGAGCGCAGCCCAGAAAGTTGGTGAGTTGGCTGATGGATTCAGGTCATCCCCTGCCGTGAAAGACAACCAAGAACTCCAGATTCAATTGGCGCAGGTTTCTGAAAATGCACAGGGTTATTCTTCAGTTATGCAGGGCCATCGCGTTGCGGAGCTGACTGCAAGGGCCGCCACCTATGCGCTTTCAGGCTACACCGGGATGGTGACAGGCACAGCTGATCCATATGACTCACTGACCCAGGCGGCTGCCGGCAAGTTTATTATGGGGCAGCTTAACGAGCTCAGCATGGCAAAAGCCAATGGCGATGATGCTACCAGTTCCTTCATAACCAAACAAGTATTACCCTACCTGACCGAGCCAGGCGGCCTTGAGCAGGATTTGAGCACCGGCGCTTCCATGACCACCCTTGCCAAGCTGGAGCGGTTCGAGGAGCTCAGGCATGCACTGGACGTCGCCAATTGGATTAAACCTGACGAGGTTTTATCCCACATGGAAGCTGCGGTGCCTGAGCATCCGCATGACTCTATGCCAGAAATGGAACGCAGTGGGGCTCTCCCTGAACGTGACCCCGCACGAGTCTACGGGTCGTTCCTGGCCCAAGTTGGGAACTTGGCAGACACATTTAATTCTTTGGCGGGTGACTTCAAGCCGTCATCGAGCATGACCGAATCTAAAATTGATGACCTGCGTGACATGGTGCACACCATGTACGGCCTTAAGACAGCGATTGACGCAGGTGTCCTGAGGCCCGAAAAGGTGGCATCAGCATGGAACGAGGCAATGAATATGATAACCGCAGGTTCCAGAGCTGCCGGCGCCAGTTCAAGCCAGAAAGATTATTTCACCGCCCGCGATGAGCTCAATGGAATAATCCTCAGGGCATACGAGGAGAATCCTGTTCCCAAAGCAAAAGGCGGGCAGCCGCCTTCCCCACCGCCACCCCGCTATGCCCTCAAGATAAAGGATGAAGAGGTCGGAGTTTAAATTGAATTGAATGCACCTGTTGGTGCATCAGATGCTCCTGATGGAGCATATCTCGACAAGCAAGCTTATCGATAGCTCGACGCCTGCTGGCATCGATCGCCTGCTGGCTTTTCACCTGCGGGTGAAAATCTCGTCGACTGTTGTCGCCGATTGAATGCTGCTGTTGAAGCATAGCTCGCCGGCTGTTGCCATCGATCGCCTGATGGCTTTTTGCCGGTTGGCAAAAATCTCGCCGACTGTTGTCGCCGATTGAATGCTGCTGATGCAGCATAGCTCTCGCATGCTGATACATGCTCGATTGAATCGACCTGCTGGTCGATCAGTTTTCGCTAGCGCGAAAATCTCGCAAACTGTTGTTTGCGATAGCTCGACGGCAAAGCCATCGATCGCCTGTTGGCATTTCGCCTGCGGGCTTTTCACCTGCGGGTGAAAATCTCGCCGGCTGTTTCCGCCGATCTCCTGTTGGAGAAATTCTCGACGCCTGCTGGCATCGATCGCCTGTTGGCTTTTTGCCGGTTGGCAAAAATCTCGATGACTGCTGTCATCGATGATGGTTGCATGAATACTCCAAGGGTGCGCACTCGCAGGCTCCATTTAGTGAAGCGCACCCAACGGGAATGCTCGCACCTAAAGCCGGAGCATACACCACAGAGGGCTTTAGCCCTTGGAGTATTCATAGGTTCGACAGGTGGAATGCATAGCATCAAACGCTTGCACCCCGAGCTAAGCAATCGAGCATCCAATGGATGCTAGAGCTATCGCGCAACAGCGCGATTCAAGCAAACCATCGACTCAAAGAGGAGAGCTATCGGCGATAACAATCGCCGAGCTTTTCGCCAACAGGCGAAATCAATCGTGCAACAGCACGATTCATCTGGTCTATGACCTGTGGTGGGCGCATGCTTATTGGCATGGTCCGGTATTTGGTGAATATTCCGAACTCCAGACAGTTCTTCTGGCTCACGCTAGGCAATAATAAATAAAACGGAATCTGACATTTTAGAGGGGTTGCAGAAAACGATCTTTAGTTACAGCAGGCTGAATGCCTCGCTTGCGCTTAGCACTTACACCCCTGTTCTATCAAAGCCATGTTCTATGGCCGATCTACCTGCCTCGTTTTGAGAATGGCTTCGACCTTAGATGCTTTCAGGTCTTATCCATATAGCGCGTGGCTTCCCAGCATTGCTTTAAACAACTGGTACACTAGAGGCGCCGAATCCATGTTCCTCTCGTACTCGTGGATTCTTGCTCTCAGGCAGTTACACTCCCAGTAGATACTACCGAACTGTCTCGCGCATGTAAACCTACTTCTTTCGAAATAGCATGGACTATACCACCATCCTATCCTTGCAGGATAGGAGATCGGCGTGTTAGCCTTGCAATATTTGCAAGACTCTCGGCGACTAATTATTTGCCTCAGTCTCTACGGGGGTAGAGATTTATTTTTGAAGTAATCCTTTACTACTTTGTATGTCATTGTTCTTTTCTTGGAATAATTGATTTTGCCAAACTTGTCCACCAGCTTGCAAATCTTCAAGAAATCTTCTTTAGATTTTGCCGATTCAAGTTTTTGCAAAATTTGCAATCCAAGTATTGCGTGTTTCTTCTTTAATCTGACATACGGCAGTAAAAGTGAGAGTATTCTCCCAACTTCATGTGGTTCAACAACAGTATAATCGCTGATTCCTGTTTTTCTGTGGCGGATGTATCCTGCTCCAGAATAATCTTTCAGCCATTGTAGAATTTCTGCGTATCTAGTTTTTTGATAAAATGCTATGCTGCATCTTATCTGAAACTTTCGTAGATAATCCTTTCTTTTGATTATTTGGAAAAAGATACTTCCATCACCATCCAGGAATCCGGCGATATATGCAAGTGTCGTTGAGCCCATAAATCTCACCTTCCCTCGGTATTCCCACAACCTCCCAGTTCTAAGAGGTCAAGGGTTCACCGATATGAGCCAATTTAATTTTTCATAGCCTTACGGCTATGCAACGCCTAAGTCGACGTTCTGAACCCAGCTCACGTAGGTCTTTAATGGATGAACAACCCAACCCTTGGCGGCTCCTGCACCGCCAGGATGACCTGAGCCGACAGCGATGTACCAAACCGCGGGGTCGATGGGTATTTGAGTGGAGAATCTCCATAAATGTCCCATCGCCTGGTTATGATATATTAGCTAGATTGCGAAACGCCATCGACGATTTCGTTCGTATTTATCCAGTAGGACAGAGATATTTTTTAGGAGTTATCTTCAGTCCAATTATTGGGATAGGCACAATCTAAAAAGGCGGAGATTTACCATCTCTCGCCCGCGACGAGCCTGTTACCCCCGGGGTAGCTTGTCTGACAGCTTAGGCCCCCACTAGCGGGGACTCTAAGGTTCGCTAAGCCCGGCTTTCGCCTCTGCATCCCATGCGTTTAGGAATACAGTCAATCCTGCATTTGTCTTTGACCCTTAACGGCGGATTTCTGACCCGCCTAAGCAGAACTTTGGGCGCCCTTGTTATCGTTTCGAGGGCGTACCGCCCCAGCCAAACTATCCATCTGTACCTGTTCCTTTCGGTAAGCAGTAGTCTAAATGAAGATTGGTGTTACATTGTTGCCTATTTGCACCCCGCAAGGTGCAACATGACGGCTCCCAATTACGCTGCGCATCATTCAAAATACCACAAGTGCAGACTATAGTAAAGCTCCACGGGGTCTTCGTTTCCCACTGGAAGTACACTGCATATTCACAGTGTAGTGAGTTCACCAGGTCCTAGGTTGGGACAGTAGGAGGCTCGTTACGCCATTCATGCATCGGCGGAAAGAGCTCATTCTATCAATATTTGCATTTGCAAGAATTCTTTCCTAAGCCGCCAATTAAGCGGCGAGGTATTACGCTACCTTAAGCTATTTGTTAAAAAATCTCCAATTACTTGGAGTGTCGGACTATATCATCATCCGCAACTGCGGATGTTCGGCGTATAGTCTCTGAGGATCCTCCTGCATTTGCTGAAGTTTCCTGCTGATTGCCCTCATTGCCTCCAGGATTTTTCCATTCGCCGCGCTGGCTTATGGACCTGTTGGCTCTGGGTTTCCAGCATACAGCCGAATTTAACGACCCCCTATAGGCCATTTGCGTAATACTTTGGCGCCACTTTTAGCTTCTGTTCATCCAAACACACCCTTTGTTGAGGGTCAGAGTTACCCCCGCTCTTTGCCGGCGCTTAGTCCCATTGAAGTGGGGTTTCACGTACCGGTAGTGAGCAGGCGTCGACCATAGTACATGGCCTTACGACCTTGCTATGATCTGTGTTTTTGATAAACAGTCGGCCTCCCCTTGTTACTGCGACCTGTAGTCTCGCGACTTCAGGCACCCCTTATACCGAAGGTACGGGGCTATCTTGCCGAGTTCCCTAACCTAAGTTCTCCTGACACGTCTTGGCTTTTTCAGCCAGCAACACCTGTACTGGTTCTAGGTACGGTCACATGGGATCGTTCCACGCTTACTTTTCATGGGCCCCCGGGATCAACCGATATACATTTAGCCTGCTTCTCCTCATCATGAGTCTCTGCAGGCCTATAGTAGTTAACAAGCCGGTCTACCCAAAGGCGTCATAAGTGTGGCTTGTGTTACCACGCCTACCCATATGGGAGCGGAGTATTAACCGCTTTCCCTTTTGGTTGACTGGAATTACCGTCAACCTTAGGATCGCCTAACTCTCAGCTGACAAACATTGCCGAGAAACCCGTGTGCATTCGACGTCCAAGATTCTCACCTGGATATGCTGTTACTAACACCAGGATATTTATAACTTGCAGGTCCACATGACCTCACGGCCATGCTTCTGCCCCGCAAGTTCACCCTCCTACCAAAATTATCTTTCGATAATCCTCTTGGGTATCGGCTCTCGGTTTGAGCCCAGTTTATCTTCAAAGCCATTTTTCTCGGCCGGTCCGCTATTACGCGTTGTTTAAAGGATGGCTGCTTCTGAGCCTACCTCCCGACTGTCTAAGAAAAATGAGTTCTTTACTCCTTACACTTAACCGAGTATTATGGGCCTTAACCCAAGGCACCGTTGATCCGGTTACGGGGCGGCAGCTTACCCGCCACCCCCGACTCCTGTCGTCTACGGAGAAAACGCATTCGGAGTTTCACCCAAACCCTTTTTATATTTTTGAAAAAATGCCCATTCAATATGGGGTAAATGTTTTCTTTTTCCCCGAGGGCTTTTTCTTTTACAAAAGAAAAAGGGCTCGTTTGATAACAAGGCGAGACCTTTCGATCCCGTTCCTCATAATCAGTGCTCTACCGCGTGATCTTCCTCAAACAGGGCTATCCTGAGAGATATTTCGGAGGGAACCCGCTATTGCTGAGTTCGATAGGACTATCACCCCTACACGTAAGTCACCCGAACGGATATACCAGTAGCGGTTGAGGGCCTCTACCAACCTTCGGGTTGGCTTCGCCCTGCTCACGTGTAGTTCACATCAGCTTCGGGTCGTAACATAGTGACTTACCCCTTTTCAAAGGTTGTGCCTTGTTTCCTGCGCACCATTGCTTTCGCTCCGGCTCTCGCCTTGCCACTACATTACACTCCCTGGTCCTTGCTTAGAGAAGGAAGATGCAATGCTGCTTCGCATGCCTCGCTCGGGCCCTCGCGGGCTTTTACTTCGGCACGCTGCATTCCTTTCACACTGCATCAAATTGTAACCATTTGGGTTCAGGCTCTTTTAACACCCCTCCCGGGGTCCTTTTCAGCGTTCGCTCGCGCTACTCATTCGCTATCGGTCTCTGAAGGCTATTTAGGGTTAGGAGCTAGTGCTCCCATATTCACACTACCAATCCGGGCAGCGCTACTCTCTGCATCCCCCTCCGCAGTGCTCCGCCTACGTGGCTATCACACTCTGTGGCGCTCCTTTCCAGGAGACCTCAGCTAACACAACGGATGGTTGAGATGCCCACATCTCCCCTGCATTGCTGCAAAGGATTCAGTTTGCCCTTCTCGGGGTTCACTCGCCGTTACTACCCGAATGCCTAGTTTGGTTTCTTTTCCTGCGAGTACTAAGATGTTTCAATTTCCCGCGTTGCGCGCAACCCTCGGATTATCGAATGCATGCTTCTCCCCGAGGCATATCGCAGCTTGCCACGGCGCGCATCATCAGAGCCAAGCCATCCACCAAATGGTCTATGATTCTGCAACCCTTCATCCACGTCAGATTCCCTACAAAGTAAGGACATGATTTACACTACCGAATTTGTCGGCTGCATCTTCTAAGCATCGTGCAACTTCATCCGTTAAGTTGAATCGCACCACTGTGCGATAGCTCGTGGGCATAGCCCGCGACAGATAATTTCACTTAACTCTCGGTAGCGTGAACTATTTTTATGGATTATCCTATTTAAATAGATATCGCATCATATCTCTATATGTCTTACACCAGAACCCGCTCTTGGTGCCTGAAGAGCGCATAACCAATGAGTGGACGGGCGGAGCAGATGGCTGCGAAATCCAATTAAGCGCTACCCCATAAGCTATTTGCCTGCCCTCAACGGCTGCATAGGTTTGCTTAAGCAGATTATTCCCATCTTGGAAAAAGGCATCACAATCCTGGATGAAACAATGGCCACCCGCGGACTGCGGCCCTGATGGCCGGCTACAAATCAGTGAACCTCATCCCAAGGCATGCCAGCCTCATTGCCTCGGTTAGGAATGGCTGGGTTGAGTGTGCGAGCACCTCCTTCTGCTCTTGAGCGATTGAGTATCCTTCAGGGGTGAACTGGTACCTGCGCGCAGTCCTCCCCCCGATGAAAGATACAATCTGTTTGGCAACCAGTGCTTCAAGCCAGCCGCCGATGGAGCCATCTTTTAATTCCCTGCCATACACAGTCGTCATCCGTTTGCTGAACATTCCGGCAGGAAGTGCCTCAACGAGTTGGCTTTTGAACATTCTTTCGTTCTCAAAAAGGGACATCACAAGGCTGAATGGAGTGCTTGACTCTGGCAGGCTTGATTGGGTGAACCTCTTATCTGCATCAATCCAGAGCGGCTTGTTTATTTCCCGCTCGCTGCAGATGCTCGGAAGCCTCACGCATATTCCGAGGTTCTCGAGCATTATGAGCGTAACCGAGAGTAGCTGCCTTCGTGTGGTTGGGTTCTTGCTCAGGCCTGCAATGCCTGAAAGGGCGGAATCGAACCTGACTGCCTCGGAGTCCCTTAAAATCCTGAAAATCGTGGATGGAATCTCATGCCTGAAAGCCATGGCAAGGAGCGAAGTCTCTAGCTCCAGATATTCGAGCCTCACGAGCGAGTAGGCTGCGTTAAAGCAGCTGATGATATCCCGGTGCGAGAGAGCCGCCTCTATCTTTCTATCCCTTGCTTCGGGAGCCAGCTTGCCGCAGCCGGGCTCAAGCCTTTCGGAGACAAGGTGCGCACCGAAAGTTGAATATCCAAGCCTGTGCGCCTGCCCTTCCTTCTCAGCAGTTTCATAGGCAGCTATTGTTGCAGCAATTTGCAGCTTCCATTCACGGTTCCTCTGCTGCCTGGGGTTGCGGTCTATGGAGAATGCAATCCCCATGGGGCTCTTGAGGAGTTTTGCCGGCTGCCGCACCCGGCCCGCAACCCCGCAATTCTGGTGAAACCGGTAGATGGTGATGTCACGTCTTAGGACATGTTGTTTTCCAACGGTCCTCGGAAGAACTATCATAGCAGCACCCAATTGCGCATTTCTCTATGAAATATCAAGAAACTATATTTAGGCTAAGCCAGGTATATTAATCTATTATATGCCATTTTCAATCAGCTTTAAATTTCCTAAGGCGCAAACAAAAACCCATGCCTGATGAACTTATCTTTGAAGCCGAATACAAGGGCTGGAAAGCCGAGAAAAAGGAAAGCCTGGACGCAAAAAACGAAAAGGAAGCCTCAGCCATTCTTTTTGAAATAAATCAAATTTGCGTTGAGAAATCGTTCGAGCTCTGCGAGCCGGACATTGACTTGAAAAAGATTGAATCAATTGCTTCGGCATCAAATTCTGCTTCAAGAAAGGATTTGCTTGCCGCCTGCAAAAGCAAAGAGTTCTATCATCTGGCGGAATCGTATTATTTGCATTGCATTTGCAGGAAAAAATAGCGTGAGACTATGGTTGAATGTGTTGCATTTTCGGCAAAATACAAGGATTGGATTTCAATCAAAAAAATGCTAGTGCACCCAGACACCGGCCAGGGAGAGGTTGCGTTCATGCTTGCGGGCATTGCGGCCACCACTGCAAAAAAAGGGTATCAATTCGCAGGGATTGACATCGTTTCATTGAACGCGCGTGCTGAAAAAACATTTAAATCCTCTGGGGGCAAAAAAGGGTTCGCAAATGCCATAACCGCGCTGGCTAAAATTGATTCTTCTGGTCTCGATGGAATTTCAAAATCTTATTTAATTGATGCTGTGCTGGAACAGTTTGGCTGTTCCGCGCGCATAACACAGGAGGCAATGGCGGAAATCTACCCACATTTGAAAATCACAAAGCCAAGGGGCAGGTTTTCAAAGAAGTAAGCAGGCCATGGGTCACCCACTCTTTTATATTCCATTTGCCTGCAAATCATTTTGATGATGCAATGGATTTCTCCGAGTATCTCATTTCCACCGGATGCGTGAAGTTCGGCAGGTTTGAATTGAAGAGTGGCCGACTTTCACCATATTTCATCAATTTCGGCATTCTGGGCGATGGGGAAAAGCTCGATGCCGTGGGAGTGTATTTTGCTGATTACATTAAGGGAAAATGCAAATGCGACCTTATTTTTGGCCCAGCCTATAAAGGCATACCCATTGCCATTGCCACAAGCATCGCATATTCAGGCAAATACTCGCCAATAGAATGGGCATTTGACAGAAAAGAAGCAAAAAGCCACGGTGATGTCGGCATTATTGTGGGCAGTCAAATCCCAGGCAAGAGGGTTATCATTGTGGATGATGTGTTCACCACGGGCGGCACCAAGGTGAATGCAGTTGAATTGCTGAGAGTGCAGGGCGCCAAGTCAATTGAAATCCTGGTTGGGGTTGACCGCGAGGAAAAGGGGGAAAAAGAGAATGCAGTTGAGGAGTTTGAAAATAACACAGGTGTTAAAGTCCATTCGCTCGCGAAAATCAGCGAACTCTATTCAAAAATGAAAAAAAACGGAATGATTCCCAAAGAAACAGAAAAATTGTATGAAGAATACAGGAAACTTTACGGCTGAGCCTGCAACCCCTTGCATACAATTCCCAAGCAAGCCCGTCCAAACTTAGTGCCTACTGCTCTTTGCATCCAGTTACCCATAATTTCACCATTTGCATCTTTCAAAATCAAATATACTTATCGTGAAGTTGGCAGAATACCCCGCCCTTCGGGCGGGGATGAATGCCAAGCGCCAACTTCACGAGAATTCAAGGACAACAGCCCTTGAGATTTTCGGAAAGTCCAGCAGGACTTTACGAGCTATCTTCCAACTGGCAAGATTCAATCGCTATCAAGCGAAAACTGGATTTCCGAATGAGCCTTCATACCCTGCACATTGTGCAGGGTCTCTCGCATCAGCGAGAGAGGCTCTTCGGAAAATCTGATACTCACAAGAGCTACCGTCGGGACGACGGGAAGTAACGCTTCCGGAGATGTTGCAGTGGC
>MNVF01000026.1:1465-4175 GCA_001871535.1 Candidatus Micrarchaeota archaeon CG1_02_49_24 | reverse complement strand
GACTGTCAGTCGGCCTGGACGATGAAGAGGACATTAAGCGGCTTGACAATATCCCCTGCCTGGGCATGGAATGCGCTTATTTTTCCAAGGCGGCAGAGGTTTACAAGAAACTTGAATCAGTAGGAAAAAAGCCTTCCTTTCAGGATTGCGTCATTGCCATGGCAGCAGTGATGAATGATTCGCTCCTTTTGACATTTGACAAAGATTTCAGGCAGTTTGAGGAATTCGGATTGAAAATGAAACTGCTCAGCTAGCTTATTGCCTGATGAATTCCCTTGGGTCTGTGATTTTCCCATTTATGGCTGTGGCTGCGCAGGTCGCCGGGCTTGCAAGGAAGACTTTGCCCTTTGGCGAGCCCATCCTGCCGACAAAATTCCTGTTGGTGCTGGATACGCACACCTCACCGTCTGAGACAACACCCATATGACCGCCAAGGCAGGCTCCGCAGGTTGGCGGCGCAATCACGCAGCCGGCATTGGCAAAAATAGAAAGTATGCCCGAATCCAGCGCCTGCCTGTAAATGTTCTGGGTGGCTGGCACCACGATTGTCCTTGCTTTGACTTTTTTGCCTTTCATAATCTTCGCGGCAATTTCAATGTCCTCATACCTGCCATTGGTGCAGGAGCCAATGTAAACATAATCAACACCAATCCCGGAAGATTCGCTCACGGTTTTGACGTTTGCAGGGGAGTTCGGATGGGCAATCATTGGCTCAAGGCTTGCTGCGTCAATATCCATTTGGGAGATATAGTTCGCACCCTCATCAGCAACATGCATTTTGAAGGGTGTGGCTGTCCTTGCCTTCACATACTTTTCAGTAACCTTATCCCCTTGCATTATGCCGTTTTTTGCGCCTGCCTCGACCGCCATGTTGGCAATGGTCAGCCGCGCATCCATACTTATGCCGGCAAATGTGCCGCCGGACCATTCCATCGCCCTGTAGAGCGCGCCGTCCACCCCGAGCTTGCCAATCACGGAAAGAATAATGTCCTTGGAAAAAACGCCTCTCTGGAATTTTCCATTGACATCAAACCTGATTGCCTCAGGCACCTTGAGCCAGAGCTGCCCGGTTGCCATGATGGCAGCCGCCTCTGTGCTGCCAATGCCCGTGGAGAACGCATTGAGCGCGCCGTAGGTGCAAGTGTGGGAGTCTGCGCCTGTGATAATCATGCCCGGCCTGGCAATGCCGCACTCCGGGAGCAGGGCGTGCTCGATGCCGCCATTTTCGAATTCAAAAAACTTGCCTATCCTGTACTTTTTGGCAAACCGCCTGAGCGCGGCGCAATTGTTTGCGCTGGCAATATCCTTGGCAGGGGTGAAGTGGGAGAGCACAATCGCTACCCTATCCGGGTTCTTGACAGTTGCGCCTGCCTCCTCGAGCTCCTTGAACACCTTCAGGGCGAGTGTGCCAGTGATGTCATTGACCATGAGCAGGTCAACGCCAACGGTGACTACGTCGCCGGCATATACCTGCCTGCCTGCTCCGGATGAAAGGATTTTTTCAGTCATTGTTTGAGCCATAAAAACCACAAATCACATTTATTACCATTAAGATTACACTAATATTACAATTACCCTATTTACCCTATTTGATTTTTATATTTTACTTATTATAGTTATTCTCATGCTGGAAACCAAACCAAAACTCCCTAAAGAGCAAACCGTTGACGGGCTGGTTCAATCTTTATTGACAATATCGCCCAAATATGGCAGCTTAAGGCTGGGCTTGTATGTGGAATCAGCTTTGGCAAATTCGCAAATTCCCCAAAATATGGCACGTGCCATTGAAACATCAGTGTCAAAATACATTGAGCTGGCAGCGCGCAGGGAAATCAGCTTGGTGGAACTAAGCTTTGCGCTGGATGGCAGGAAAACCGTCCAGCCGGTGATTTGGTTCGTGGAAAACGGCAAAGCGTTCGTATATGACCTGCTCAGCAACAAGAGGTTCAAGCCGTCTGAGTTCAAACCATTGGGCGGCATGGCATATGTTTTGGAGGTCGTGGCAAGATGGACGCGGGAGGAGCCGCCTTTTCTCAAATTTGCAGATGCAAATAATCCTGTTGAACAATTGAAAAAAAGGTTCGGGATAGAGGAGGAGCGCGCACAGGCGGTATATGGAAAACTTGAGCAAATAAGGGTTTTGCTTGGGAGGGACAGGGTATTATTTTACTCAAAAAACGGCGAAGCGATGCGGCTTGCCGAAACAGCATCAGAAAAATATGGCGCGAAATTCGGCATGGAGAAAGGGCTTGACATTGCAAAACGACAGCTTCAGGCGGAGCTGTATTCTGAGCGCGGAAGAAACCTCCCAAGCAGGGGCGGGTTTCTAAGAGACCTGACTGTGCGTTTCCGCGGGAAGTACAGCCACAGCACTTCTGATGGCTACAGGATGGACTGCTCTGGCCAGACAACGCGCATACTTAGGGAGTGCGACGGGTTTAAAGAGATACCGAAAGGCGCAACCTCACATTATTACAGGCAGTTGCACAAAAACCCACCTTATGGATTGAAAGCCCGCAAGGTACCTGAATCCCAAATTGGAGAAAATAGTGGCGCATCATACGTTTGGGTTAACAGCGGCGGCAGGAACCATGTTGAATATGCAGTAAGGGAAAGCAATAGGGATATCCAGTTATATGGCACAGGCGGCGGGCAACCAGGAAGTGGATTTAAAGCCAAGGCTCCATATAGGAAAGACGGATTTTACCTT
>MNVF01000026.1:0-1443 GCA_001871535.1 Candidatus Micrarchaeota archaeon CG1_02_49_24 | reverse complement strand
AACCCGCCAATACTACTTGTAGAGTAGCCCCAGAGAAAACAACTCTGGAACTTTGATCAGATGTACAACTACTGGAGAAAACAGCAGATACTTGGTTGGCACACTCCAGCCAGAATTTACAGCGGCCAACGGCGGCAGAGGTTTCCTGAGTGAGACCCTCTTTTCAGAACCTGCTTATGAGACCGGCCTAGTCAAATATTTTATGAGCTCGTCAAAAACAGCTTTTTTCTTTTTATCATTAAGGCTAAACAGGGTTTTCTGGATCATTTTTTCAGATATTGTGAAAATGTAATTGATTTTTATGATGCTATTTGTTATCGCACCCTCTTCTTTTGATAAAGAAATTCCTTTCATTGCCAGGTTGCTGGTTATACCGGCTACAACGACATTTCCATATTCTTCAAACAGCACCAACGCAGGCCTTTTTTTAATCTCAAGTGTGTCAGTAAATTGTACTGCTGCAAGCACCACATCCCCTGATTTAAGCATTTTCCCAAACCTCGTCTTCTTCATTATCCCACAGTTCGCTCATCTTTTGCTGTTGAATCATGTGAAGGAATTCATCGTACTGGTTTCTCAGTTTTATCTTTGCCCTTAGCTTTATCAAATGCGTTATTAACTCATTATATGTTTGCCTGGGGTATTCCTTAATTTCCTTTAGTGCGCTAAGAACTTCCTTATTGATTTGAACAGTTGTCATGCTAGACATTATATATCACCTATAATTGCTATATAACTTATTATATATAAAGTCATATGGTTGGATTGGATTTTACGAAGATCCCCTGCCTGCGAAGCAGGCAGTACGGCTCATTCGAAAAATGCTCGTGAGGCCTGCTCATTCACCTGCCCGCGAAGCGGGCGGTATCGGCGACAACAGTCGCCGAGCTATCGTGCAACAGCGCGATTCAATCGATGCCAGCAGGCGTCGAGAATTTCTCCAACAGGAGATCGATGCCAGCAGGCGTCGAGATATGCTCCAACAGGAGCATCTGAAATGCCAACAGGCGATCGATGGCTTTGCCGTCGAGCTATCGCAAACATCAGTTTGCGAGATTTTCGCGCTAGCGAAAACTGATCGCGCAACAGCGCGATTCAACTCTGCGTTTTCACGATAGATTCATGCACAGATTAATACATGAAAACCATAACCTTAAGCGAAGACGTATATGAAAAACTGGCAGAGCTCAAACGTGAAATGAGCACCCGCAGCTTCAGCGAACTGCTGAGGAAAATTCTCAGCAAAGACAGGGTTGAATGGGTTTACAGATACGCTGGCAAATTCAAATTTAATAAAAAAAGAATGGCTGGTATAGAGTGGGGAAAATGGGGATAAGCATTTTGCTGGATACTTCGGCGGCTATTGAGTATTTTGAAAACAGCAATGAAAAAGTAGCCAGCGCGATCAAGTCCGAGGATTTTTTTGAAGTGCTTATTTGCGGG
>MNVF01000039.1 GCA_001871535.1 Candidatus Micrarchaeota archaeon CG1_02_49_24 | reverse complement strand
CACTTCGGAGCGAGGTTTGCCATACGGCAATGCTGAGTGGCAAACCCGACGCCCGAGCGCCCATGAAATCGCACATGGCCCGGGTCGCTCCAAAGTGTCATGGGCTCTTCGGAAAATCTGATTTTTACTTATTTACTTTTTACTTAAATAGGATTAGCACAACCAGCGCAAGCGCCAGTTCAGCCAGCAGGAGCACTGTCACGAGCTTGTTCTCCGAGATGCCGCCTGCCTGCTTCATTATCCATTGGCAGAGCCCGCGCACCTTGCCGTCTACCGGGTGGAGCTTGCCATCAATGCAGGTGCCCCACCATTGCTTCGAGGGAAACCTGTTGATTAGCTTGATGAAAAAGTCAACCACATAGGGAATTACCAGAATGGCGCCTGCAAACTCCAGGTTGCCCACGATGACCGTAGTCGCAAGGGCCGCACCTATGAGAAATGTGCCTGCATCGCCAGGAAAGATGCGCGCAGGGTATCTGTTGAACATCAAAAACGCCAGGAGCGCACCCAGCATGGATGCCGAGAAAATGCCTATCTCGGGGTTGCCAGTGGTTATTGCTATCACCAGCAGGGCTGCGAACATTATGGCGCCCAGGCCTGCCTCAAGGCCGTTGAACCCGGCAAGCATGTTGGTGAGGTTTGACGTGACTGCGATTCCGATGGGAACGAGTATCAGAAGGTAGAGAATGCCGAAATTGACTGCACCGAGGAAGGGTATGAGCATGACCTGGTTGCCTGCCCTTAGGGCTATCAGGGGGATGGCTGCAAACAGGGGCAGAAAGGCCTTGAAAATCTGGGGAATATCAAATATGTCGTCGATTACGCCCAGGGCGCCCATCATCAATATGGTAAGGAGGCCTGCCATCACTGCCATCACATTGAAATCCACCTGAAAGAAAGTATGGAAAGCTATTGCCAGGAGCATGGCGCCAAGGAAGCCGAATAGTATGGCGATGCCACCCATCTCGGCAATCTCAGGGGCATTTGGCTTGTTCACATCCCTTCCTGTAATGCCTGAGGCAAATGTGAATTTGATAACGAGGGGTGTAATCAGGTAGGTAAGCGCAAATGAGAGGGCTATGAAAATCAATTCGTCCAGGAGGATGTTTGTGGTAAAGATTGTTTGCATCAGCCCACCGCATTAATGGTATATAGGTTTGAAACGTTATTCTCATAAACCAAAGTGGCATTCAGCTTGCCGGTGAACAGCTTGGCAAGATTGGCCTGCTTGTCCTTGAGCTGGAGCACATAGGAGCCAATCACAGGGTTGGGATTGTTGAATGGCAGCAGGTTTGCATAGGCAACGCTGTAGAAGCCGCCCCTTTTGTCAGACACCTGGGAATTGCCAAGCACGTATTTGCCATTATAAACAGGCCTGCCAAGCACGCTTCCGCGGCTGGAGATGAATAAGGCGCGTGTATCATTGAGGTCAACCAGCCTGAACACTTCGATGTAATTGAAAACGTTTTTCCCACTGAGGTTTCCGTCCAGCGTATCCAAATCAATGAGGTAGACCGCGACAGGCGGGCTTCCTGAGGCTGAGAGAAGCCATGCTGCTGCCTGAGACGAGTTGGCCGGCTGTCTGCCTGCAAAATATTGATAGCTATTTGGATAGGAGAAAAATGCCACGCTGCCACTGATTTCGTTTGCCTTTTCAAAGACTGATATGTGCTCGGCGGTAAGGGCAGACTTGCCAGCCTGCTGGGTGAATACAGCGGCGAGCGCCAGAAGGGTAACCAGGAAAAGCAATGCAGGATAATGGGGCTTCTCCAGCGCTATGGACGGCAGGACGGTTGATGCATAAACCGCTACAAATGCCAGGACAAGCGCCCAGGAGGCATCGGTAGCCAGCGCACCCCCAAGCGCACCAAACACCAATGTGAACACCATGAACAGCAGCTGGATAAGCCCGGATTCTGCAAGAAGGGTTTTGAAGCCGTCAATTGCCAGGGGGATTGCGAGAATCACATATACCGGGTTGGCTGCCGAAAGCAGGAGCCCAACTGCCCCTGAAAAAAACAGGGGCTTTTTTTCATCAGCATACAACCCCTTGTAAAATAGGTAGATGATTGAAATCATGGAGAAAACAACTACGAATTTATTTGCTACTAATTGGCCCAGCAACAGGTCAATTGAGAATGAAAGCGAAGCGGGCGATGCAAGCAGATAGGCAGCAATCGCCCCAATCAGAATGATGGCTTCAGGGAGATATGCCATTAAGGCATTGGGTGATGCCTGCGGTTTCTTTGCCAAATTTGCACCTGAGCCATATATCCTTTCAAGCAAAAGCACAAACAGGTAAAATGGAAGCAGGAATTGGAGGGGCAGGAAAAGGTTCGCTGCCAGCGCTGAACCAGATGAGATGGCAAGCTCAATGATGTTCTGTGAGTTTCTGTATTTCCAGAAAAGGGCAAATGAGAGGGCTGACAGAGCCAGACCATAGGCGGAACCGTCGAATTGCCCGGGAAGGAAGCCCTGGAAAAAACCAAATGTTGCCAGAAGATAGGCAGGGATGAATACAAACTCTTTCTTTGCATCTGCACCGGGGCCAAGGCAAACTAATGCCAGGTAGGAAAGGGCGGAAAACGAGACAATGAACCCGGCAACCATGATTAGGGGAAGGGCAAGCCCCACGCCGATTGAGGAAATAATCCCATTTGTGACTGCATGCGCGAGGCCACTGCCGTTCAAAAGATAGGAATAGGTTGGCTCATTGAAAAAAGCTGGCTGGGCTAGAAGGTAAATTGAGGCCACGAAAATCGCGAAAAGGAAGAGCATTTTTCTCTCAGTGATGATTGAGATGAGTGAAGTAAGCTCCATGAAACCAATCCACCTGAGAACCCATGGGAACCCAATAAAGTTTCGGGTTTTGAGTTTCGGGACCTTAAGACCGTTTTGCCTTTGGCAAAACACAAGACATGAAGACCAATCAGGAAGACTTGAAGACAAATTAATAGTAGCGCCAGCAGCAGCGAACGTTCCCAGCAAAGCTAGTACAAGTTCATCCGTGAGCAGGCTTAACTTCCGAGTTCGGTATGGGTTCGGGTGTGGCCCTGCCCCTATGGCCGCTGACAATTATACATTTGGAATCGGAGATTTATAAATACTTTCCCTAGATTGACAAAGACATCTGCGCTATTTCTGCACCATAGTTTTGTAAATTCTTGGGATAAATGCACACGCCACGCATTGTTCGTTCATTTCGGCGCGCTTCAGGATATTGTTCGAGAAATATGCAATTGCGCCTTCTTTCCGCCCGATGTTGTTCACTCCTGAGAGCTCGTCTACAATCGAACCGAATGAGCGCCGTTCTGCCTGTATCCTTTCCACTACGTCATTGGGCACCTCGAAGCCCATGCTGGTGCCAGAGGTTCCGGTTTCGCCGTCGTAAACTACAGCCGCGGCCAAGTCGAAGAATTTCCCCATGTGGAAAATCAGGCCGCTTTCTATGCCGATTGAGTAGTCGCAAGTGCTGGCATAGGCGCCAACTGCCCTGTTGTAGGCACCGGTAAATGTATCCTCGCCAAATGGCTGCTCGTCGATTCCTGAGCCAGCTTTGCAGGCAGACGCATGAAATTCGCAGGAAAATACTCTGGCAAGCGCCCGGTTCACCCCTTCCAATTTGCTTTCGTTGGTGCTGCCCACATTAACCTTGACAGGGGCAGCACGTTTTCCAGCCCTGTCAATGAGCCCGGAAGCCACGCGCACGCTTGAGATGCGCAGGCAATCCTCGCCGTAGATGATGGGGGTTGTTATTATTTTCAGGGGTTTTTTGCCATAGCCTTCCCGTTTTTGGTTGATGAGCCCTGCTGTTTTTTCAGTTTCCTCGCTAACGATTATGGCATCCAGCGAATCGTCATCCACTGCATTGCCAAACGGGTCGTTTATCTCAATTATTTCGAATTTTGCGCCTAAGCCAGAGAGATAGGAGGCGACCTTGCGCTTGCGCTCGAAATAGGAGTTCACCGGCCGGTCCTTGAGTTTCCGCGCAAATGCATCGCTGGTGATGCCGACCACTACGGAATCGAATTTTTTTGACTCGCAGAGGAGGCGTTCGTGGCCAACGTGGAGAAAATCGAATGTGCCGCCTAAAACCGCTTTCATATTCCCACCCAAGTAAGTATTTGCGGACTAGCCACTTATATATTTATCAATGGGATAGGAATTTCCTCACTTTCATTTCCTCAACCCCAGCCATTTCATGTATTCATCATGCGTTCCGACGAAATAAAACCTGCGCACCATTTTTTCCTCAAATGACTTATAGACAACGCGGTATTGCCCAACTTCTTCGACAAGATATTCCAGGCCTTTTTGAAGATGCCTTCCAGGGATGCCCCGGATTATCTTCCCTATCTTCTTTGAAACCCTGATTTTGACTGAGTTATGAACACTCCGAGGGCTAAAGCCTTCGGTTTCCCCTGAGTAATCCTGTGAACGACATGACCCATTGGCTTTAGGCGCAAACCTACGCCGATTGGAAACCTCAGGTGCGCTTTGTCCCACGCTTGAAGGCGTGGGTTTGCGCGCACCCCCGGAGTGTTCATCAAGCCGTTCCCACCAGGGCGGCCACTTTTCGTCAAACTCCTCTTTATACATGGAATTACTCCAGATATTTTGCGTATTTCCCAAGCGCTTCCTTTGCGGTCAGCACCTTTCTTTTTCCGGAAGCTATCTCTGCGTCTATCTCGTCAATCCTGCGGATTAGCGCCTCGCGCTCCATCTTCGGGGTCATGGGTTGTATCCCGTAGTGCTCGTTGTAGTGGAGTATCATTAGGCGGATTGCCTCAGTCCTGTTGCTCGCCACCCCCATCCGCACAACCGCGTTGAGCACCTCTTCCGGCAGGCCTTCAAGCCTCAGGTTCAGCATCATTTAATCACCAGATTATGTATATAAAATGTATATTTTATAAGCATTCCGATGGCCCGATGCTTTGCCTGCAAGCCAATATGCTAAGCATGTTTTTGGTTCCTGATCAGTGTTCTTATTTGTTTTCCCCGTAGCTTGCCGGTCAATTTCTTGATTAATAAGAGACTCTATTTGTAATAATAAAGGAAATTTCTGATTATATCTTTGCCTCTCTCGGTGGTGATGGATTCCGCATGGAACTGGATGCCCTCAATGGGATATTTTTTGTGCCGCATGCCCATGATGTAGCCGTCATCTTTGCTTTTGGCGCTGAGTTCCATCCCATCCGGCACCCTGTCAACCAGGAGCGAATGGTAACGCGTGCCCCTGAAAGGGTTCGGCATGCCTGTGAAAATGGTTTTTCCATCGTGCTCTATGAGGCTCTGCTTGCCATGCATGATGTGCTTTGCCTGCACTACATTGCTGCCGAAATACATCCCGATTGACTGGTGGCCCAGGCAGGCGCCCAATGTGGGGAGGTTCATGCCCACGGCCTTATCGATTATTGGAAGAAAACCCATATCCTTTGGATGGCCTGGGCCTGGGCTGAGCACCAGGTAATCCGGGTTGAAGCGCTTCAGCTCTGCAAGCGGCGATTTATTGACTCGGGCGACCCGCACCTCGTCTGCAAATTCCGAAAAATACTGATAGAGGATATAGACGAAGCTGTCAAACGCGTCCACCAGGTAAACTTTTTTGTGTAACTTTGCCATTTTCGCCATTTGCTCACTCCTCAAGAGTTTTTCCCGTCAGGCAACAAACCGTTGAATTCAATTTCTCCATGGTCTCCACATACTCGCGGTCTGGCTTGGAATCTGCCACAATGCCCGCGCCTGCCTGGAGATAATGCAGGTTGCCTTTTTTCACAATCATCCTTATGGAAATGCAGAAATCCAGGTTGCCCTTAAGGTCAAAATAACCCACGGCGCCTGCATAAGCCCCGCGCTGCTCGCCCTCTAATTCAGAGATTATTTCCATTGCCCTGATTTTCGGCGCGCCGCTTACTGTGCCTGCAGGAAAAGTATGCCGGAACACATCGAACATGTCGCAGCCATCGACAAGCTTTCCGGTCACATGCGAGACTATGTGCTGCACATGGGAATATTTTTCGATGAGGAATGATTCCGGAATTGATAGTGTGCCAGGTGCGCACACCCGCCCTATGTCATTCCTTGCCAAATCCACAAGCATTGTGTGCTCGGCAAGCTCTTTTTCATCGGCAAGCAGTTCTTTTGAAATTGCCTCCTCCTCGGTTGCCGAGGAGCCTCGCCTGCGGGTGCCTGCGATTGGCCTGAGCTCAATCAATCCGTTGGTGAGCCTTACCTGGGTCTCCGGGCTGGCCCCGATAAACATGAACTCGCCGAAATCTAAGCAGAACATATATGGAGATGGATTGAGCGCCCTCAGCGATTCATAGGTGTCCATGGCTGGTTTTGCGGATTCTATGCATAGCCTGCGCGAGGGCACCACCTGAAAGATGTCGCCTATGCGGATGTATGCCTTTGCGGCTTCAACCATGCTCATGAACTCCTCCCTGGTTTTGTTTGAAGATACTTTGTAGGGTGGGAATTGGTTAAGTTTTGCTTTGGGTATTTGCTGCTTTTTGAAACTGCGCTCAAGGGATGCAAACCGCGCTTCAGCATTCTCTGCAAACGTAAGCAGCCTGACAGAGCTTGAATTGTGATCATACAATAGGTAATCCTGGTGGAGGATGAAATATATATCTGGCAGGCCGAGCGGGTCACTGACAGGCTTGGGCAGCCTTTCGAAATAGCCTGCAAGCTCATAGGCAGCAAAGCCCACAAAGCCGCCGGAGAACCTGCCAGCGCAGGAGTCCCCTGAAGCCTTGATGCATGAATCAGATTTTCCGAAGTGCTCATTCGGAAAATTCTCATCACGTCGCTGCGCATTCGACCCTGCAACGTGATGATAGATTTTGCGCAGGAAATCAACTGGGGTTTCGCCCTTTTTGAGCGTGCGGGTGATGAGGCCTTTAGGCAATTGGGAAATGATTGATTTCTCCCCGGCAAGTGTGCATTTGCCGTTTTTGCATGAGACCGCGAGTAGCGGGTTGAGGCAGATGAGGGAGTTTGAGGAGAATTTTTTTGCGAGCGTGGTGGAGGTCGCGTCAAACACAGATTCCAGAAGGAATGGCCTGTCGGCATATTGTTTGGATAAAAACCTGAAGGTGGCCTCAACATCGATTTTTGATGTGAATTCCCTGGTTTTCAGCGAAATGTTTATCATGGGAACTGCCTATCAAATATATATGGCTGATAAGGTTGCTGAAACCAGGATTAAAAAGGATATTGTGGAGTTTGACCTCAAATATCCGAAAATAGTGAAGCGCGCTGGAAAGAGATATGGCGAAATTTTAGACCTAGCCCTGCGCTACCGCAAGGACACGGAATTCTTTCTTGAAAAAAAAGATTATATCACTGCATTTGGGGCGATTAATTACGGGTTTGGGCTGATGGATGCGGTTGAGAAGATTGTAGAAATAGAAAAGAGGTAGTTAATCAACCCTTACTTCCCTTACCTTAACGCCTGCTTCTGTCAGGAGCGCAATTGAGAGTTCGCTCATGGGATATTTCGAATTGAAGACAACCTCGGCGATGCCCGCATTGATAATCATCTTCGTGCATATCAGGCATGGCGAAAACGTGGTGTAAATCACAGATTCCTTGATGCTTATCCCATGGTAGGATGCCTGCACAATGGCATTCTCCTCGCCGTGCGAGCAGAGGCACTCCTCAAGCTTGGTGCCGCTCTCGGCAAAGCTGTTGCACCGTGGGCAGCCGCCCTCATCGCAGTTCCTGGTCTTCCTTGGCGTGCCATTATAACCGGTGGAGATTATGCGCCCGTCCTTGACAATCACAGCCGCCACGTGGCGCTTCATGCAGTTGCTCCTGCTTGCCACCACCTTGGCTATGTTCATGAAATATTCGTCCCAGCTGGGCCGCTTGCTCTTGATTTTCTTCAGGAGCCTGCGCAAAAGAAGGTCAATGTCGTTGTAAAGCTCCTCGATAATGTCATTGTTCCTGATGGATTCGTGGGCCATCCTGCAGGTCTCGTCCATCTGCTGGGCATTGACATTGTCGCTGCCCGCCTCCAGTTGCTCGTAGCGCATGAACTCCTCGAAAGTGGATGGGTCGCCAGGCCGCATGCGGTTCTTCATGCGCTCGAAGCGCGTCTTGTCATCGGATATGACGTTTATGAGAATGAAGCTGTCGAGGGTTTTGAGTTCTGCCACCTCGTTGGGGTTTCTGATGGAATCTATGACATAGTTTTTGCCAGGCTGGAATTTTTCCATGGTTTTGCTGGCTATATAGCCAGGGCCATGGGCTGCCCTGAGCGCATTGCCCTTGTCAATCATGTTCTCCCGGGTAAATTCCTTGCTGTCTGTAGTGAGGGCATCGCGGATGACATCAGAGAGGGATAAGTAGACAAACCCTTTTCTCACTAGGTATTCGGCAATGGTAGTTTTACCAGCACAGTTTTTGCCAGTGAGACCAATAATCATAATGCACCTCGCAAGGAGACCACTGGCTTCAGCCAGAGGAGGAATTGCGACCCTTCTCCTGCTCTTGAATGTATCTTCGTATTGTTTCTTCCGAAACGTGTCCTGCGGTTCCAACATAATAGCTTGGAGACCACTGTTTGCCTTTCCTGAGAATCGTTTTCAGAAGTGGAAATTGTAGAAACATCTCTCTTGAACTTCTGCCCTTTAGCCGTTGTACGATGCCTGTTGGCGCAAACTTTGGCGGTGCTGATAGGAAAAGATGAATGTGGTCCGGCATAATTTTCAACTCTAAGATTTCCCAATCGTTCTCTTTTGCCACGTTGTGCAGAACCAAATTGAGAAATTCTGTCCGTTCTCCAATTAGGATTTCCCTTCTGTATTTTGGACACCAAACGCTGTGATAATTGATGTTGTATTTCGCCGATGATGTTGTTTTTTCCATAAGCATTTTTTGCCCGAATAGACTTATAAGCCTTCTCCAGCCTAATAGGAATATGATGAAAACGATACAGACTGTTGTTGAGGAACTTCCAGAACAGAGAGCTATCTTTGATGAAAACCTTTTGCTCATGGCGGATGCCCAAAATTTTGTCGTTTCCTCCTGCTATGACCACGAAGAAATCAATACATTCAGGATGCACCATTTCAACTACTCCGTTCTCAGAGAACGCTTTGGTCTTCCCTCTCAGCTTGCGGTTGTTGCCAACAAATATGCCTGCTCTTCCGTGAAGGGAGCCATCAAGCGAAAAGCTCCAAGACCAAAGTTTTCTGGAAGAGCTGTCCACTATGATTCTCGCAGCAGCACAAACCTCAAGGGAATCAGAACTGCAAGGCACAGGCATCAGCAGAACTGGCTCTTCTCCAACTGGGCTTTTTTCCAGTTTGAGACGTTCCTCAAATACAAAGGGGAAGAACGAGGTGTTGCTGTTGAGTTTGTTCCAGCAAGAAATACCTCCAAGGCTTGCTCCGTATGTGGAAGCATCAAGAAGGGGCAGAGGCAAGGCTCCGTGTTCAGGTGCAAAACCTGCAACGTGGTTCTCCACGCCGACTTGAACGCTGCCAAAAATATCCTGCATAAATACCAATCCTCAAGGGCTGTTGTCAACCAGCCTATTGCTCTCCAAGCGGATGGAGCAAGCCACCGTCTTTAGGTGGTGGTAGTTGACCTAACACACCCATTTGGGTCTCGGGTCCTGAATATCCAGTCTTGGGGCTCGAAACTCAAGACCTGGACCCTAGACAATGTAAACACTAAGTAATATTGTTTATAATTGGGTGGCACACCTTTTTAAATGGGGATTGCGCCCTAATTACTATGAAAAAAATTGAAACCCAGGATTATGCTTCTTCAGGGGTAAACATCAAAAGCATCAGAAAGGTGCAGGAACGGATAAACACGCTCATCAAGGGCACCTATGGGCCTGCCAGGGGCATAGAGGTGCTGGACATCTCAGACCATTATGCCGGGCTCTATAGCCACGGGGGCACCACCTATGCGATTCACTGCGATGGAGTCGGCAGCAAGGTGCTGGTGGCCCAGGAACTCGGCAAATATGACACGATAGGGATTGACGCGGTGGCAATGAATGTTAATGACATTGCCTGCGTGGGCGCCGAGCCGCTGGTCTGCGTGGATTACCTGGCGGTTGCAAAGGAGGATGAAAAAATAATAATGGACATCCTGAAAGGGCTTGTGGATGGCTGCGGGCAGGCGAAATGTGCGCTGATTGGCGGGGAAACCGCAGTAATGCCAGATGTGATTTCAGGCACGAAATATCCATTTGATTTGGCAGTTTCGTGCATAGGCAAATTGTCTGCTGAAAAACCGATTACCGGAGAGGCAATCAAGGAAGGGGATGCGCTGATAGGGCTGGAGAGCACAGGGCTGCACTCAAATGGATACACACTGGCAAGAAGGGTGCTGGATGCCAAAAGCTGGGGCAGTGAGATGCTGAAGCCGACCGCCATCTATTCGACAGCAATAAGCAAATTGGTTGAAAGATTTGGAAGTTCCATTCACGGGATAGGCCATGTTACAGGGGGCGCCTTTTCGAAAATGAACCGCCTTTTGAAAACACCTGGATTAGGCATGCTGATTGACAAATTGCCAGAGCCGCCCGAGATTTTCAGGGAAATTGCCAAGAAAGTAGAGGCGCCTGAGATGTACCGCACGTTCAACATGGGCATAGGGATGGTGATTGCCTGTGAAGATGGGGCCAGTGCCGCGGCCCTTGGCGATTTGCGGAAATCCGTGCTTACGGCGCACCTGATTGGAAAGATAGTGAACGGAACGGGCGTGAGGATAAAAACAAAAAATGCAGAGTTTGCGCTTTAGAAATTTTTAGGCAGTTTGGCCTGGTCAATCCGATAATCCTGATTGATTGCAATTTCCCCGGTTTCAGGCCTGAAGCCGCATTCCAGGAGCTTTGCGCCCGTGAAAGCAACCATCGCGCCGTTGTCAACGTTGAATTCAGGGGATGGCGCGCCGAATGTTATCCCCCTGTCAGTTGCAAGAAGCGAGAGCATTTCCTGCAAACGCTTGTTGCACGCCACCCCGCCGCAGGCAATCAATTCCTTTTTGCCGGTGATGGTGAGCGCCTTTTCAACGCCTTCGCAAATCATGGAGAACGAGGTTTCCATCAGTGAATAGGCAATGTCATTTTTTGGATATTTTCCGATTAATTTTTCAGCATAGGTTTGCAAGCCTGAAAATGTGAAATTCATTGCCTTTAGGGAATAGGGCATTGGCAAATATTTGCCGCCTGTAGCAAGCTTTTCCAATTCACTCCCTATCGGGTGCTCCAATTTCAATGAACGGGCGAATGAATCAAACAGGTTCCCCGCGCCGATATCAAGCGTTTCGCCAATCACGTGGTAGCGCCTGTCTTCCTTTACAACCAATTGGGTGTTGCCGCCGCTCACATAAATGACCAGCGGGTCTGCCAGCCCTGCCTGCCATTTTGCGATTTCAACATGGGCCAGGCAATGGTTGACGCCAACCACCGGCTTTTGCGTGCGCGCACTCAGGTAACAGGCCGCAGTCGCGCCAACCCGAAGGCAGGTGCCTATGCCGGGGCCTTTTGAATAGGCAATGGCATCAACGCCGGCCAGACACGAACCTGATTCAGACAGTGCATCTGACAGGACTGTTTCAAAATTGGCAGCGTGGTGCTCTGCTAATTCTGTTGGCACAAAACCTTTGCCAACTGCCTTGAAAACCGATTTTTTATTTGCCAGGATGGCGGTTTTGCCTTTTGCCTTTTCGGCAACGCCTATGCCAATCGTATGGGCTGTGCTCTCGATGCCTAAAACTTTCATCAAATCACAATCCAATCAAACCGTAATTGACCGCAATGCTCGCGGCATTTACCGCGAAATGAACAATGATGGGTGCAGTGAGGTCCCGTGTGCGCTTCACATAAGCACAGAATATCAATCCAACCAGGAACGCAACCGCAAGCTCGGTAAGCGAGCCATAGGCAACATGGGAAAACATGAACAGCACGCTGGATGCCAGGATGCCGAACCGCCTCAGGAGAAACCCGCGGAAGAAAATCTCCTCTGCAAACGCCGTGGTGAGCGCAGGCACGAGAATCAGGTAGAGCGGTATCCGGCCTAGGACGGCTGTGATATTGGCGAGGTCATTCAGCCCGAACTGGTTAAGCAAAAGGATGAGCAGCACATAGCTGATTGCCAGCACGCCCAAAAGCAAAATGCACCTGAGCGCGAGCTTGAAAAAAACAGGCGCCGTCTCCGGAATCTGCACCCCGTATTCCGCAAAAATGGATAGCCATTTGCGCTCTGCATGCATCGGCAGGAAAATGAATATGAATTGAATTCCTGCAAGCCCGAGCAGGATGCCAAACTCCCAGGAGAGCAGCGATGCGGCAACGAATGCCAGGAAAAGCGCCAGCGAAAATGTCATTACCTTTTTCCCCAGGGCAAGGGTGGCATAGGAAACCGTGGCAACCAAAAGGAGACCGGCTGCCAGCTGGACAAAAATTGACATCCCCTTGGAGATTAGGAATGAGAATAGAAAATAAAGGATGAATGAGGAAAGGAGAACCTCCAAATTTTCAGGCTTACTTTTTTCGCTCGTAGTAACCACACCAGCCACCATGGGAAACTGTAGAGCCGCTTGATGCGCTCTGCTGGCGTCTCATACTGGTTGAATGCACCTGCTGGTGCATCAGATGCTTCTGTTGAAGCATATCTCGGCGACTGCTGTCGCCGATAGTTCGTGAAGCATTCGCTTCACGATTCCCCTTGCAACCCAGTCTGCCTTTTATTTCTTCCGCTCATAATAACCGCATTTCCCGCAGGAGAAACGGTCTTTGTGCTCGGCAAGCATGACACCGGGCCCACACTTGGGGCAGCTCCGGCCTTGCTTGTATTTATATTCGCGCACTTTCTTGGATGCACCTTTTGGTGCATGGCTCTCGCTTGCAGCTTGATTTTTTGCTGGTTGCGGTTTGTTGTCAGCCATAAAAATCACACATCAGTTACTTATTTTCCTCTTTTTTTGGAGCTTCAGCTTTCGGCTTCTCACCTTCTTCTTTCTTTCCTGCACTTGTAGTTTCTTTGCTCCCCAGGGGCTCTTTCTTTTCTAAAGAAAGAGGGCCTTTTGGCTCATGGCGCTTCTTCAGGTGCGCAGGCTCGATGGCGAGCGATTCGGCATTGGCGTAAACATTGGCATTCACAACAGTCCTTCCTTCCCCGAATTTCTGCTGGATTGAAGTAACGACCACCAGTTTTTCATCAACACCCAGATTGGACGCCAGCTCGCCCCTGACCTCAGCCCGGTTGGGCGTTGTCTTGAAGCCAGTGATTTCACAGGATACTTCTTCCCTGCTTAGCAGTGGATTTTCCGTTTTAGATAACTGTGATATGTTCATGCAAAAACCTCATGCCAAAATAGAAATAAGCCGCGAGCCACGCTCATAACTTTATTTTGGTTATCATCCTTTTGCCCATTGCCTCCATCACTTCGACTTCCACGCCAGAGACAACGCCCTGCACATCCGGAGGGATTGACAGCTCGATATCCTCATAGGTGGTGGAATCCATGAGGTGGGCAATGTTATTCTCAACATTCAGCACCTGCATGGCCTTTTTCTCTATGATGGGAACCTCGACGTCGCCGCTTGCCGGCGTGAGAAAGTTGCGCTTGGAGCCGTCAAACAGGCCAATGGCGACAATGCGCATCTTTGCAGAGCCGTGCTTGCCTGTCTTTGAGATGTCGATGCTCACAACCTTGCAGGGCTCACCGTCGATGAGGATATGCCTGCCCTCTTTGATGTCTTTACCACTAGCGAAAGATGTACTAGACATACTTTAGAGTTTATTCAGAAATTTTTATAAACAAACTCCTTACTCAGACTCAGGCATCGGGACAAGCGATTCCGGCACATATATTCCGCCCCTGCCGGTCCGTCCGTATGCTTCGTCTGCGTAAAAAAGGAGCGGCTCCACCAAATGGAGGGCAGTGACTGAGGAGTTGCGAATGGTAAACGACTTTACATCAGAAACGCCTGCCAATGCCAAATTGCTAATAAACGAATTTGCCCATGATGCAACATACACGGGAACGTTTGAACTGCAACTGTCATTTCACTGGGCAAACGAGGGCATGAGCCGAGTGTCTGCACGCGGATTGGAATAGAATGAGGCAAAATCAGATTCATCTACAAAGTTACCTGAGAGGTATAATGTGTCCAGGTCTGCATTCACTCTCCCGAAATGCATATCTGGCGGGCCGAACGCGCCATGCGACTCATAGCCATAATCAAAAACTACCCGTGCATTCGGGTAGAGGCTCCTAGTATCATCACCTGTGCCTATTTCCAACAAACGACCTTCGGAAAAAACGACATAATCGAGCCCCTTTTCGGCGAACATGCGGCCCAATAAAAATCAGATTTTGCGAAGAGCCATAGAGCATGTATCAGCATGCGAGAGCTATCGCAAACAACAGTTTGCGAGATTTTCGCGCTAGCGAAAACTGATCG
>MNVF01000052.1 GCA_001871535.1 Candidatus Micrarchaeota archaeon CG1_02_49_24 | reverse complement strand
GCATTCAGTTTCAGAGGTTCTTCATGCACTGAAAGGTGCTTCGGCACATGCTCTTTTCAGTGTAGAACCAAAATTTCGGTTGAGATATCCAGAAGGTGAATTTTGGTCGCCGGGAAAATTCTATCGCAGCGTTGGCGATGTTGATCTTGCGACCACCCGGAAGTATGTCAGGGAGCAAGACCACCGCCAACTTCAGTTATCAGAGTTTTAGCGCAGGCGGCGAGAAGCCCCGACTTTCAAGTCGGGGAGAAGCTGCCTGCAAGACGTGGGGTCATAGGGGCTTTGCCCCTATTTCACGTTACAGTTACAGTAATTGGCCTATCCGCCTTCCTCAGGATAATACCATTTCATTATCTCCTTCGTGCAGTTTGTCATTAAGGTCATGTACTGGCTGTTTGAAAGGTTGCTCATTTCGGAAAGGCTTCTCTGCTTAAGGTTAGATTTGAAATAGGTATATATACTAGGATAGCACGACAGTTTTTCTATAGCGCCAAGTTGCATTTCAGCATCTTTCTGCCCCAAAGATCCGCCAACCCACAACGAAGCCTTTGCAGTCGAAGCGGCATCAAATACGAGTGGCTGTGGATCATCTGGGAGCGATACGGCAGTTGCTCGGGCATTACCATTCTTGTCTATGACAACTAGCAACTGTGCTCCAACTGCTGAAGTTTCGGTGACGAAGCGGCCATCTTGGGAAACATTCGCATGTAGCTTAAAGGCTGAAGCGACTTCCAGCCCTTCTCCCCCTATCTCGTTCCTATTCACATAACCGTCGCGTTCTTTGGTTTTGAATTGATCATCATTAGGCGTCGTTTGTGTGGTGTTATTTTTGGTGACCTGTTGGGTGGACGGAGAAAATTCTGGCGCTACGCTTGGAGAAGGAACCGTCTGGTTTTCATTTGATGTGCAGCCAAAAAGGAAAATTAGAATGGCAAAAATAGTAAACCAATGAACTATGTTTTTCAATAGGTCCATTTTCTCAACCCCTTCCTTAGTAGAATCCCATTATCCGCACACACAAAACATACCATAATTCAGTAGCAATTGGTGTAGCCGTCCTTATAAACTTTAGTTATTTCCTGTAATAAGCAATGCTTCCGTATCCGACTACCCTTGAAAAATCGCCGCTTGCCTCCCCGGAATTGGCATAATCAAGCACCTGCCCTTCCCATCCCTCCCTGGCGGCAATGCACGCGAGCATTGCAATGGGTCCGTGGCCGCAGATGGTCGCCCGCTTTTTCCTTACGAATTCATCCAGCTCGGCATATTTCACCTGCGCAGCCAATCCGGCCGCCTCAGTATCCGTTGCCCTTGCGGAAATTGCGCTCTCAAAATGGGTGAAATCCGAGCTCGCCACATACAAAACCGCTTCATCAGGCCTGTTGGCAAGGTATTGCTTTGCGCCTTCTCGGAATGCGGTTGCCATGCCAATGCTCGCCTGCAACGACTGGTCACCCATGCAGAGCGCAACCACCCTTGCATGCTTCCCAGCCTTGCGCGATATGTGCTGGATGAACGGCAATTGCACTTCAATTGAATGCTCAGCCGCATGCGCAAGGCCGTCAATGCCGGCATTGGGCGCCTTTTCCAAGACATATTTAAGCAATTCCCTGTTTGCCGGCACTATGCCCAGGGGCGTTGCCCAGTCATCTGGTGAAAAGGCAAGCGCCAGCCCATTCCCAGTGTGATTAGGCCCTGCAACCGCAAATGTGACATTTGGGATTTCCTTGGGGAGCGATTCCAGCTTTTTCAGGATGGCTGCATAGGAAACGCCTGCGGTTTTCCCAGAGTAATCATAGCCCGCATGGGGCGCCACCACGCCTTCGGCAGGGCGGAGCTTGGGATTCCTGCCCCCCCGGGAGACGAAATAGCCAACCTGGCGCTCAAGCTCCTGGGGGCTTGCGGTGTAGAAATAGCCGGCAACAGCAGATGCTCTGATTGACATAGGCAGCCTCCAAGAAAGTCTAAAGTACAAGGTTTAAGGTTTAGATGCAAACCATCAGCCTTGAACTTTAAACCTTAAACTTTAAACTAATAAATCACTGGATATTTGCTAAGGTAAGTATGTATGCTCACCATAATCAGAATCGGGCTGAGCGCTAGGCCGTTTATCAACAGGTAAAGATAGACTGCAATCGTATGCGGCAGCAGAATAAGCATTATCCCATAGACCAGCGCCATCAGCAGCAGGAGGCAAATCATCATGGCAGTCAAGTCAACCGCCCTTGCGGTTATGGCACTTGTCGCCCTGCCGAATGCCTTTATCACATCAATGTCATCTATGACTATGGCAATGGGCACCATCAGCACATACATGCCAGTTATAATCTGCACCACCGGGAAAATGAACTGCGCCCCAAGTTCATAGAGCAGCATTGCCGCGGCTATGAGGAAAAATGTCACGGCCACGTAGAGCCAGAGCACATTCAGCACATACCTCTGCAGCCCCTTGACAACCTCCTCGCTTACTTTTTTCAGCGTCCTCTGGGCCTTTACCACAACCGATATTGCCACAAGGCCTGTTGCCAGCAATATATACGACCCAAGGAAACCTGCCGCCAGTACCAATATCTCAGAATAGCCGAGCGCGGGTATGCTGCCTGTCCGCAGATAGATTGCGCCAAGGGCGACATAGGTCGGCGCGCTTATGAGCATGGGAATAATCAGCGCTATGAAAAACGCTATTGAGAAGAAAGTGATATAGATGAAGTTCTTCGAATATGATTCCGCCGTATGCATGAGAATATTGCCCAACATGCATTAATACTCTCGGTTTATGTTTTTAAAGATATTTAACATTCAACTCCCCATCCTCTCCAGCCTGTCAATGAGGTTTTTAAACTCCTGCGGGTAGGCATCAATAATCCTTATAGTGATGGTGGCATTCTCTTCCACAGGCATGCGTTCATCTACAGTTATGGATGCCGACCCTATTGTGCTTTGGTTGAGCGCAAGCGAGAATTTTACAGGCACCGTCTCATCCATGTCGAATATTATGGGCACGCCGGTCACTGAAATCGCATTCACCCTTTTCTTGAGCCTTATTTCTGTCTGCACCGGTATCGCATACCCCGGGGGAATCAGGTTGCTCATGGGTATGGTTTTCCGAAGCTTCACCTCGGTTGTGAGCGGCGTTGAGATGTTTATCTGCTGCTTGTTTGCTATGAGGCGCAAATCATTTGCGATGGCGCTTGCCTCTCCTTTGAACGAAGCAAGGGATAGCATTGAATAGGCCGCAATGCCCATGGACACGAGGCTGAGCCCGAGTGCTATCACCACCATGGCCTGCCAAAACAGCGACATGCCGCTGAACGCCGGGCTTCCAGACTCTTTTGATGAAGGCATTGCCATCTTCGGCATGATGAATTTGACATCCTTTCCGGCAACACTAGGCGTTGATGAGAACCCTTCTTTTCCAGCCATGTTAAAACCATCTCTGTTATTGTTGCTCGGCTACTCCTTTTTAAAACTTGCCTAATTAATTTTTTCCAAGTGATTCTATGGTTATGCTTGCTTCGAAATATATTGCCTATGCGTCTGCAGCTCTTGCATTTATGGGTTTCCTGGTCGGCCTTATTATGGCTTCTTCAGGAAGCGCGCTCGGTTTCCTGGGCGCGGCCATTGCCGGTGTCTGCGGGCTTTTCGCAGTCCTTCTGATAAAATACGGCTACCTGGTCATGCCAATCATAACCCAGCGCACCAGTATTGTGCAGCTGCTCACTGGCGGCTATGAAGTGGTTCCCTCCCAGGAAGCGATTGTGCGCAATATCAACAACACATATTACGCTTCCATGTTTCTCGGCGTCAAGATTTACGAATCGGTCACCGACAAGACGCTTGAGGAGAATGCCATGTTCATGGAATATTTCGAGCGCGCGGTCTCCTCAGTCAAGTATGTGATGAAGGTCAGCATGATGGTCTATGTGAAGGATTTGGGCGAATTCAGGAAAAAGATTGAGACCAAGCGCGCCGAGGCGCAGTTGAGGCTTGCCCGCGAGCGCGACAAGCCCGAGCCCGACCCGCTGCGCATTGACAGATACGATAAGGAAATTGGCATGTGGGACGGCCAGCTAGGCAAGCTCTCAAAAGGCGTGAAGCCCATGTCAGTGGTTTCCTATGTCATGACCACTGCCACCGGTCCGTCAAAGGAAGCTGCGGTGGCAAAGGCAAAATCCCAGGCAAAGGAACTATCTGCCACCCTTTCCAATGCGCTGAATGTCGAGATAATTATCCTCACGGGAGAGGATATGCTCAAGTGCTTTGACTGGGAATTCATGATTCCGCCATCGTCAGACGAGATGGATGATGCGATAAGCATGTAATGCCAATAATTTTCATATTTTTAATCTGAATCTGATTTAAAAATGGCATATTGACACCGTTGAATTTGAGTGTCTCCCGGTCTATACGGCTCCTCTTTAAAAATCTCTTGCAGCGCACTTGCACCCTCCCATCCCCTGGCAAGTTCCGCTTTAATTTGTTCATACACTGGGGTGCTCATGTTTAGCGTAACACTCGATCTAGCTTCTTCTAATATAAGAGAAGTTTTCGGGTCATCCGCCAACCCAACACAGAATGTGTATCTCCAACTTGTAGATTCTAACTGTCCAGTAGATTCTAACTGTCCACCTACCCGTTCCATCAAATCAAAAAACTGTTGAGCCACTGCCTGCTGCCTATTGGAAAAACCACGCCTCCGCGTCTGCGTTTCCAAATATGCTGCAAGCTTATGCCTCACATCACTGTTTTTTCTGGTGGCAATTGGCTCTGCCTGTGTTGCCGACCCTATCAAGGTCGGAGTGCCTGCATGCGGGCTTCGCAATGGGCTAGCTACTGCGGCAGGTGCAGTACGTTCGTTCTCAGGCGGATGCCTATTTATATACGGTCTCGTCATAAAAAATCACCAGTCGCTAGCCGTATCTCTCTGTATGTTAAATTGTATAGAACAAGCTTTAAACAGATTTGGTGCACGCAACGAATTCTTCTAATTTTTTCATTGCTCTCCCGGAATCAATCTCTTCAGCGGCAATCTTCATTCCCTCATTCACATCCCTTGCCCTGTCGACCGCTACAAACGCAAACCCGGCATTCAGCAAAACAATATCCCGTTTAGGTCCTTTCTCGCCAGCCAGGATTTTGAGGATGGCTTTCGCATTCTCTTCAGCGGTGCCGCCTGCAATCTCCTCAGGCAGGGCCCTCTTCAGGCCGAACATCTCAGGCGTGACACTTCCCTCTGAAATGGTTCCCTTGATTATCTGGTAAACCTGCGTCGTGCCCAGGGTGCTCGCCTCATCCAGCCCGTCAACGCCGAAGAGCACAAACCCGTGCTCGCATCCTAAATTAGCCAGAACCTGCGCTATCTTGGCGGCATATTCCTTGCTGAACACGCCCACCACCTGCCTGGTCGCGCCGAATGGGTTGGTCAATGGCCCGAGCAGGTTGAAGAACGTCCTTGTCATGATTTCCCGGCGCACCTTTCCAGCGTATTTCATTGCAGGGTGAAAATTCGGCGCGAACAGGAATCCCAGGTTGGTTTGCTCGATGCATTCGCCCACCTTGTCTGCGTTCAGGTTGATGTTAACCCCCAGGGCCTCCAGCACATCGGCGCTGCCAGCCTTGCTTGTGAACGCCCTGTTGCCGTGCTTTGCCACCTTCACCCCAGCAGATGCGAGCAGGAATGCTGTGGTGGTGCTGATGTTGAATGTTTTTATGGTGTCGCCGCCTGTGCCGCAGGTATCCACCAGCATGTAATCGAATTTCTTCTTGACCGCGAAATCGCGCATGGCACTGGCGAATGCAGTAAGCTCGGCTGCGCTCTCGCCCTTCATCCTTTCGGCAATAAGAAATGCACCAATCTGCGCTTCGGTAAGCTGGCCGGACATTATCATCCGTATTGCCTCCCCTGCCTCGCCCTCAGTGAGGTCCTGCCGCGATACAACCTTGGTTATGAGCGTTTTGTAATCCATGGTATCAGCCATTCAACATTTGCAACGTGTTAATTTTCAGTTTCTACTTAATTAAAACTTCTGCTTCCTCGCCATCCTTCAGGCCGAGCGCCTTTCTCAGGAATTTTTCAGAAACAATCTCCAGCGTGTTGATGCCGTGGTGCGAGCGCTCAGGGAATATGATGGCACCAGTTTCGGATTTCCCGCCCTTTTTTATTTTGCAGACATATGCCCTCAGCGCGCCATATCCCCGGTGTTCATCAGAAAAGGAGGCTATCTCAACCGCCTGCCTGTTTTTCAGCCTAATCCGGTTTTCAATCTCATCAGTGCCAATCTCCAGGTTCAGCGTGCCCTTATATGGCGTGAACCCGAACTTCCCGGCAAACTGTTTCCTGTATCCATCAAGCGACATGTAGTATTTGCCATCCCCAATGCCGCTCACCACCCTGCCCCTCATTGAGATGCGCTCCGGCCCCTCCTCCAGATTTATTTTCAGTTCAGCGGCAAACCCCTTCAGCTCCCGGGCAAATTCAGGAGTTATTGCAATGCCATTTTCGCTGCGCGTGATTTTCATTTGCCGCTCCAGGGCAATCAGCCTGTTGGAAATAGTCTGCTGGGAAAGCCCGGTGGATTCTGCGAGTGCAGTGGTGGTGATTTTCACCGGTGCCATATGTGCCTTGAGTTTAATGAGTTCCAAAACAATTTCACAAATAGGCGGCTTGGGGCACATGATATTATTGGGTTCATATGCGGTTTATGTTTTTATCTGTTCGAGCAGGTACCTGGAAGACCTGCCGCTCCCGATTTTTTTCAGGACGCCAAATGCCGCGAGCTCGTTTAAGTCTGTTATGGCTGTAGGGTGGGAAATTTCTGCGAGCTTTGCGTAATGCGGCGCCGTGATGCTGCCGTGGGCTTTTGCGTATTCGACTGCTTTCTGTTGCCTTTCCGTTATGGCGCCATATGGCCGCGGCCTGCGCTTGGACAATGGGCCAAACAGCGTTACGCGGAACATTCCGCCCAATTCCTCGAAAAACGGGTCGGGAAGCTTGTTTTGGCGCATTACCCGGTACATCGCCTTTACTCCGAGGTTTAGCCCTTCCCCCCATTGGCTGTCGTTAAGCAATCTGTAGGTTATGGGGTTGCGGTGCTTGCGGGTTTCCGAAAAATTCTTGAGCGTCTGGCCAGGAAGCAAGCCTCCTGGGTTGGTTATCTCAATCCGGTCGTCGAAAACTTCTATCAAAATGCTGTTTGGGTCGGAATAATCCCGGTGGCCAACCGCGTTCGTGAGCGCTTCGCGCAGCACTTCGTCCGGAATCATTGGTGATTCAATCCTTTTTGCGGATTCAATCCTCGCGAACGTCCCGGCATTTTCCTTGACTTCTTTGAAGACTTTATCGAGCAGTTTCGGCAGCGTGTCAGAAACGCGTTGGTCGGACTCAAATGTTTCAATTGACTTTTCATTTCCGCGGTATTTCACCAACCTGACTTCCGAGTTTATGAAAAAACGGCTTACGTTCTTGGCGAAAAACAAGATTGCCGCGTTCTTCAAATAGAATTCGCCAATTGGATTGGCGACTCCGAGACTTGCCAGAATTGTCTTTAGGGATATTGGCTCGTGTTTCTTCGAGTCAACACCCCTCTTCTCAAGCAAAAGCCGGATTTTTTCTTTGCTTAAGTCTTCCAGCTTGGCGGCGGACTTGTTTTCCTCGAAAGAAAGCGTTCCCCGCTGTTGGAGAAAACGCGCCAAGTTGAGTCCGTAGACTTCCTCGTTTATTGAGCCGACTCTGCGAAAGACGGACTTTTTGAGAAAACAGATTTCGGAGATGGGCAGAGCATCTACTTTGATTACGATTACTTTCTTGCCACCTATCGCGTGCTCTGTTGCTTCGTAATACGGCTTCGGCTGGATTTGGGAAACTATGCCAGCCAGCTTCTGAAAAGCAGAGTCAACGTCGCCAACTCCTGTTACGAGCGTATCTCCCCCTTGTTTTTCCGCGCCAACAACTACATACCCGCCGAACGTGTTTGCAAAGGCGCAAACCGTTCTTGCTATCGCTTCTGAGAACTCGAGGCTCTTCTTGAACTCCAATGAAGCCCCTTCCTGAGAATCCAAAAAAAACGGCAATTGCGACTTTTCCATAGTTAAATTATAAAGCAAAAGAGTATTTAATATTTTTTAATTAGATTTCCTCAGATTTCCTGCCTAGCTGGGGAATTATTCGCCAATTCTTGTGCCCAATAATTGCTCCAGCCTCTCGGTGTCAGGGCTCTTCTTGCCCCTGCTCGCCTCGCTGATTATGCCCTTGGCATCGCTTATGAGGTGGATTATCCTGCGCTTGCTCTCATTCGCCTGCCTTGCCAGCTCCTGGTCCCTGTCTGCCAGGGAGTTCACAGAGAACTCGTAGCTCTTAAGCAGTGAGTTCAATTCGCCCGCATACTTGTCCACGAATTGGGATTCCACCAGGTCCCTGAGCTCGCTGTACTGGCCCTCGGTTAACCTGACGAATTCCTTGAACTCTGCCAGCACGCGCTCGTGCTCCTCCAATCTCCTGCCCAGGCGCTGCTCAAGGCTGTCAAACCTCTTGAGTTCGCCCCCAATGCCCTGCAATTCTGTGATTTCAGCAGCAGTTTGGGATTTGATTCTGCGCGTTTCCCCGCCAATCCGGTTCTTGGTTTCCCTGAGCTCTGCCAGTGATGCTGCCAGCTCGTCAACCCGTTTCTGGCTCTCTGCCAGGTGCTTGGCTGCCCCAGCCATCTGGGCATTGATTTCATCTTCAATGTGCTGTAATCGGACATTCACCTTCTCAACACCCTTGACCCTCTCAAGGCCAGCCTGGAGTTCCTCCTCCAGCGCATGCAGGGTCTCCAGGTCAGAGCTCACTATGCGCCTCTTTTTTGCCAGGCGCTTGGAAATCGATTCCCTGGCCTCACGAAGCTGATTCTCGCTTTCCGCCTCCATCTCCCTGAGTGTCATCATGTTTTCGTCGAGCTTGACCACCCGGCTGGGTATGCTGACAGCCTTGTTGTAGAGCTCCATGACCTTCTTCTCGTTATCAAGCAGTTTGCTGGTCATGGCATCCAGCTCTGATTCGAATTTCTTCTCAAGCGTAAGGAAACCTTCGCGGTAGAGCTTCTCCCTTTCGCCCCTGAGCTTCACCAGCTCATCTGCCTGCCTGTTCACTAAATCAAGATAGGATTTGTATTTCTCGCTGAGCCTCACATAGGATGCTGGTTTTGAAGTTTCGGGTCTCCTGTCTTCGGTCAACAGGTCTTCATGTCTTAAGGTCTTCCTGTCACTTTTCTCCGGACTCCTGGCATCAGGCTCCTTTGGGGTTGCGATTTGTACAGTTTTTGTCTTTGCGTTGGCATATGATTTGGATTTCTTTGGCTCTGGCTTAATCACAAGCGTAACTGGCGTTATCCTCTTCTCTTCCTTGATTTCCCTGGTTTTGGGCACGTCCACAACTACAGTGCCAATGCCCACCATTGCGCCATTCTCTTCAGGAATTTCAATGGCCCCGATGTCAGCCCCATAAGCTCCTGGTTTCGGGTTTCGGGTTTCGGGTCTTGGGTCTTGAGTCTCGGGTCTCGGAACTCGCAACTCTGAACCCTGAACCCTAGACCCATCAGAACTCGGAACTGGCATGCCCTCCCTCTCTGCAGCCAGCCTTATCCCGGTTGGCGTCTGTGCCTCTATAATCTCCACGGTTTCCTCAGGTTGCATATGAAATATATCATGCATCTTCTTGGGTGTTTCCTCTTCCTCTTCCTGGGCAGCCGCGCCAACCCAGGCGGCATGCAATTTGGTCAATTTGTATTCAAGCTGGACAAGATTTTCCTCTTCGAGCACATGGAGCCAGCCCTCAACTACAGGCCTGGGAATGGCAAGTTTCTTGGATAGGGTATCCACGTCGGTGTTGCCATATTCTCTCAAGTAGGTAATCATCCGGTCAACGTCGGTTTGTATATTCTCCATCGGCACACCCAAATTTGTTGTGGCACTAGCTGTATTTTGGTGTTTTTAAGTATATAAACCTTCTGCTAAGTAGTGTTAAAATTGAATATTCCACTGGTCTATGACCAGTGGTCCGTGAAGCACAGACCAGTGGAATATAGCTGTCAACATGCTCATCGGCGAGCACCCCGAGCGGAGCGAGCAAGCCGCCAGTCTATGACTGGCGGTGGGTGCGAGCATGTTGACATCGGATGCACTCTCTTGGAGCTTCATTAACCGATTATCGGCGTTGGTTCCCTTTCAACAAGGCGATATCTGCCAGCCATCTTCAGTTTGGCGCGCCTTATTGCTTCCTTGACTATAGGTCTGTGTATGGCATTTGCCCACACCGAGAATATGATTTGTTCCCTGACCACCCTGGCAGCCCTGTTAGTCGGCCTTCCGAATGACTGCCGCATGCCCTTCTGCAGACGGTCGGCGCCTGCACCGGTAATCATCTTGTTTTCCCTCACTACATTGTGTGGGTAGGTGCGCACAAGAAAATAGTACTGCATGGGTATGAGCTTCTCGAGCTGCTTGTTGGCAGTCTGCCTGCCTGCCTCGAGTGAGTTGTCGCGTATCTGCAGGTCCTCTTCTGCTGTCAGGTCGAACTGGCGCTCGTATTTCTTCGCCTTGTCGCCCATGCGATAGACATGGAGGTTTATATGGGGCATTGCCTTGATGTATGATTTGTCTGGCTTCTTCTTCGAAAACCGCGTATATGCCTGTTTGTCCAGGGTTTTGCACGTTCTTGCCGGCCTCAATCCCATAAGTAATCACCTAAATAAACATTTCTAAATGAACTGAAAATCAGTTGAGAGATTAATATATTTCAATCGCCATCAATTTAAAGCTTTTCTATCTTATGAATTCAATCTTTTCCCAGGATTTGCCTACGATGGCGTATGTACTGCCACTATCTTCAATAAACGGCGATGCCTGCCTTGCTGCTCTAGCTCTCAGCCTATGTCCCCCCAATTTACCTTCTCTTTCCACAATCTCTATGCCGTCCCATGCCCTTAAGATTGCAGGCCGTGCATCTAACGGAAGATAGCGGCATCTGGCGTTCTCTGAAAACCTGCTCATAGTTACCGTTGTGAATCCACCAGGAATTCTGAAATATGCAGTTCCGTTTCTATACATCAAAGTATGCTGTGGGTTGTGTGGGATGGGGATTGCCTTAAGATAGTAGATGCCCTTCTGCCTATGGAGTCTGTATTTGTCAGCTACCCCTTGTCTCTGAATATACATCTCTCTCCTTCTATCGTATACAATATATATGTTGTCATTATCGCCTATCGGTATATGCGGTTTCAATTCTTCTAAAAGTTCTCCACCTACCCGTCCCAGTGTTATTCCTTTTCTCAGGTTAACTGTATACCCATAGATAAATTCTTTCAAAGGTATACACCCCTTGAAAGAAGCCCTTAATTCATCTTTAGACTCTTTTGAGACCAGCCACCCAGCTGTGGATCTTTTGAAATCCAATTTCTTTTCGTCCTGACCTACTAAAATCCTCACCGTAGACCGGTCGCCATCTCTATTTAAGGCTATATAATACAATAGGGTCTTTCTATCAACTGTAACCCCCTCTAAGGCAACTGTAAGCGGAATATACCCCTCCTGCGTTTTATGATGTTTTTGCCCTAACCTAACTATATGAGTTGCTGTTTCCTCATCTACTGTGTATCTATGCTTTCTTGTGCCAGTTCTAAACGCAACCACATCTACCCGGGTTCCAATTAATGGCAGGGCAACCTTAAATCTGACAGGATACTCGGGGTGTAATCCATGTTCTCTAAGCTCACGCAATGCGTTTCCAGCAGTTGTTGCAAATGTTTTCGGATATATCCATTTGGCTATGCGCAGGTCAGATAGAGTTACTTGCCTTGAGTTGTCCATAATATATCTTTGTAACTAGTGAAATATAAGCGTTATCACTCAAACACCCTTTCCATATTTTCCAAAACATTCTTTTCAACTTCCCCGGTTTCCATTTCCTTGTATTCTGCAATCTGCCTCACGCTCTCAGCCGTTGCCTCGGGTGTTTTTCCGATGTATGGCGCATCGCTCTCAGTGGCAAGATGCGAGAGGTCAATTCTCCTGATAATTTTTTTTCTTTCTTTTGACCTAATAGGCGGCACAGAAATCAAGACATCCTTCCCATTTTCAATTGCAAATTCTGCCTGTTCAAGCGTTCCTCCGAAACAATGAAGGACGAATCTCACATCATGCGCGCAAAGTATCCCTATCACATCCTCTTCGGCTTTCCTCGAATGCGCTACCACAGGCAGATTTAATTTTTCCGTCAGCCCAACCATTTTTTCAAAACCTTTTTTCATCCCTGCCCTTTTCTCCTGCGTATCCCCGTATTGGTAATCAATGCCAATCTCGCCAATCCCCACAATATTTTTTTCGTTCGCATTTTTCCTGATAAACTCAATCCATTCATCCTCCAACCCATCCTCCTTTTTTTCATTTTTCATTATGTTGTATGGCGAAATGCCAAGCAGGATGCGAATATTTTTTTTTGGCGTGTTGGCGTATGCGTTTATCGTGTTTATGTTTGTTTCATGGGAATAGCCGCAGGTGAAATATGTGATTTGCGGGTTGAGCGAATAGCCTTTCATATCGCAAAGATGGCAGTGTGAATCGGTCAGCATATCAATCCCTGTTTATCATCTTCATCTATCATTAATTTCTTAAACGTTCTGTTATACCCTGGGCTTGACACGTTCGAGCTAGGGTCGCACCATGTGTTGGTGTTTGGCGACCCCGACGTCCAAGCGAGCCAATGTTCGCTATTGGGCTTGGGTCGCTCTAACGTGTCACGGTGCCATAACTATCGGTTTCCATCTCCTCCCTACTTTTGCACGAACCACTCCACCATAAACAGATGTTCCTGTCTTTGGGCTGAAATTCCTCCTGAGAATATGGTCTATCGCATGCCGGCGGGGCATTGGCAGGTCTGCAATTTCTATCCCGTTCCATAACCGTAATATCTGCCTTCTCATATGGACGTGCATATATATCCGTGTGCAGCCATCCCCAAGCTGGCTGTAAGGCACGTTTGCGAACCCGCCCGGCACCCGCATCATAACATGTCCGTTCCGAAATGTTAGGTGCGTGATTTCATTATCCGGAATCAGCGGAGTCATTATCCCATATTTCCCATCCCTGTAGGCAATGCGGTAGGCTGTGCCTTCGAGCATAAGAAAAAGCCCTTCATGGTCGCGCATTATTAGCTTTATGGCTGCCAAATCGTGTGGCAAATGCTTTTGAAGAACCGCCCTTTGCTCCTTGCTCATCATTTCGGCATCCATTTGCCCTGGAAGGGGTAGCCAGTAGCCTTTTATGAATTCTTTGATTGGGATATGCCCTTCGAATGCAGTTCTCAGTGCCAATTTGTCCTCTTTTAAAACGTGCCATCCGGTTTGGAATTTCTTAAAAAGGATAGGCGTTGCCAATCCGCCGCTGTGCAAATCCAGGGTTGTCTCCCCTTTCCATCTGAACGCAACGAGGCAAGATAGCCAACTGACTTAGGGGTTAGGGGGAGCCCGCGGAGGGCTATTGACAGGGGTTCGAATGTCAGTCTATCAGCTTCATATTCCAGTAACTGGGCAGAAGCGCGAATGAGTTCAGCCCCGGAAACAGTATACCTGTTTTTTCCTGCAACCTTTCCATCCCTTATTTCTATCGTCGCATCAATGAAAGGGACTTTTGCATAGAAAATGCCGGCAGCATCCGCGGATTTGGATGCTGTATAAACACTATGCACAAATGCTGTGCCACCCAGTGCATCAAGGACTCGTTGATCTCTTATGGATAACTCTCTATCTTCTCCCATGGCTTAATTGTTGTTAAAATTGATATATATCAATTGCCCTGTTCCGGAAAGTTGTGTTTAAGCTTAGTGCAAATGACGTTGAACGCATATTATCCATTTACCCCGGGTCACCAGAGTAATGTTTTTATTTATATGTTAACGTAAACCTTATCATGGGTGCGCAATTAACCAGGAGATTAATCACAAAAGGGGCAAAACTGCCAACTCAATTCCATGCATATGAGTCAACAGTTGATTGGTTCGCCATGCATAAACGGAACGACCCCAGATATTTAGGCAGTGGCGAAGTTCCTTACAAAGGAATCGGGCAAGCCTGAGCCAATCGGCGGGGGCATGTTTGCCGGGCCGCAGGATGCACATCTCGCAAGTCAATTCATCAACGCGATTCATGAACTCGCATTGTTCTATTCATGTGATGGTAAATTGGCAGTTGAGCTTGAGGTTGCGATGGAAATAGGCGATGGCAAGCTTTTCCTTCTCCAGCATCGGTTCATTGAGCCGCTTCCATTGCTTGCTTTGCCTGATGGTTGTTTGGCAGGCAAAAGGCAACTCGCAACCATACATTCAGTAGTTGGTTCATGGGTAGTTGAAACTAATTGGATAGTGCTTGCTATTAATGCGCATCCAATGGATGAGACGGGATGCCTATCCTTATCGGGAGGCCAAGAGAATTGAATGCACCAGTTGACGCATAGCTCGAAAAGTCCTGCGGGACTTTCCGATACCGCCTGCTTCACAGGCGGTTGAATCGACCTGCGGGTCGATAGAATGCTGCTGTTGCAGCATAGCTCGCCGACTGTTGTCGCCGATTGAATCGACCTGCTGGTCGATCAGTTTTCGCTAGCGCGAAAATCTCGCAAACTGTTGTTTGCGATAGCTCTCGCATGCTGATACATGCTCTATGGCTCTTCGCAAAAT
>MNVF01000054.1 GCA_001871535.1 Candidatus Micrarchaeota archaeon CG1_02_49_24 | reverse complement strand
TTCGGGCGGGGATGAATGCCAAGCGCCAACTTCACGATAATTTTCCGAATGAGCCTTCATACCCTGCACATTGTGCAGGGTCTCTCGCATCAGCGAGAGAGGCTCTTCGGAAAATCTGATACTCAAAAGAGCTACCGTCGGGACGACGGGAAGTAACGCTTCCGGAGATGTTGCAGTGGCAACGTCGTTGAAAGAAGACGCCACCTGCTTTAGCGGGTGGTAGTTCACAAAAAGATGAAGAAAAATGGTGAAAAAAGAATAAAAAATTCTCTTCTCACTTCCTTCAATTCAACTTCTTTGCATACTCTGCAATGTAAGGCACCTTAGGGTCCTCTCCCTTGTATGTCTTATATGCAAGCAGGCAGTAATAGACCGTCATGCCCAAGCCTCCAATCATCATTACTGGCGTTAGGATGCATGCGGCTGCGATATTCACTCCGGGGATGAATGACAGGACTGTAAGTATCATGAATATCCCAAGTGCAACGACTATAACCGCAACGTTCAGAATGAGCGCCTGCGCGGCATGGAACTTGATGCTCGCATCCTCTTCCTTCTTTATGAAAAAGATTGCCAGCGGGCCGAGGGCTGGCACAATAAATGCCAATAAATAAGCCACTGCCGCCCAAAGGTTATTGTCCGAGGAATTAGGTTTCTTGCCGTTTGCCATACGGCTATTTCAGCAAATAGTTTTTTAATGAATGCTCCATCTTTAGGGGTTTTACTGGCGCCTTATCCCAAACGAAATAATTACTGAAGGTCAAACAGTTTGGTATACGAACCTTTGTTGAAGATGCTATCGCCCATTTTCACGGCGACAATCTTGGTACTTGGAGGCACTTCATAGAACTCGCAGTCGATTTTCTTGCTCAGACCGGGATTGATCAACGTTGAACATGCAAACATATTGGCTTCGTAATTCCTGCCTTGTTCGTCGCTAATAAACAAACCGCCATTAACGTCGTCCTGCTCGGTGCCAGAGTTGGTAGCCGTAAAGGTTACTGTAACCGTTTTTGTGTTGTCAGTACTCAAACGCTCTGAATACTTTTCCAGCGTTAGCTCGAAAGTAGAACTTACAGCAGCTTTCTGGCCATAAAAACTCTGATACGGATCGGATTTATTTTCGGCTAAGGAAGAAGACGTAATACAGCAACAGCCCGCCAGCAACACTGCAAGAATGCCTAAAGCTGCGATTGCGGTCAAATTCATAATTCACCACCTACTTATGATACTAATTATTTACTATTAAAGCAAAGTATATAAATAAATAGGGGCATGGAAGCGAAGAAAGAGGTTCTATCAATCAATGTAAAGAAGGTTATTCCCTGGGCTACGGGGCTTGCTATTTTTATCACAAAGGAAGCGCGCACCCTCGAGTGGACTGATAAAGACCAAGTCATGATTACTGCTTTCAGAGACAAAGAAGGGGACGGAATAGAGATACGTCTGGCTCCGATAAAGAGACCTGCAAAGTAGAAAAGTGCGCAAGGCGTTTTATCAGTAGCACTTATAGGAAGTCCTTGCCCATTATGCCCTTCAGCACGCCCTTTCCCCTGTATTTTTCATAATCGGCAATCCTTCCGATGTCCACCCAATAGCCCTTGAACGTATAAGCACAAATCTTTTCACCCTGTTTCAGGAGCGCAGGAAACACGTCATGGGCAAAATCACAGACACTGCCCCCACCCACCTTTTCTATGAACTCAAATGCCTTATGCCGGAACATATACATGCCGGCATTCGCCAGGTAGTCAATCTTCGGCTTTTCCCTGAAGTGCTTCACGCACCCATCCTCCATATCCACCACGCCGTATTCGAAATACATCTCCTGCTCCTTGAGCGCCAGGGTGGCAATGGCGCCACTATGCCTGTGCTGTTTGGCCATCTCAGCAATGTCAATGCCCATGATGCTGTCTCCCATCACCACCAGGAAATCCTCTTTCACAAGCCCCTTCCCTGGCAATATGGAGCCCGCGGTCTTCAGCTCCTCCTGCTCAATGAGATAGGTTATCTTCACGCCAAACTCCGAGCCGTCCCCGAAATGCCCTATTATCTGCTCCTTAAGATAGCCCACCGTCAGGATTATATTAACAATCCCATTCCTTTTCAGGTTGGCTATCACATACTCAAGAATAGACCTGCCCTCAATTTTCAGCATGGGTTTTGGCGTCGTGTTCGTGTACGGGATGAGCCGCGTGCCCCTGCCGCCGCATAAAACAAATGCCTTCATGGAATCTACCCCAGTATCCTCTCTACAACCTTTTTCATCTCAGACGCAATTTTTTCTGATGCCTGCTTTGATTTTGATTCTGCAAAAATTCTCACCAGGTTCTCGGTGCCGGATTCCCTGACGATGCACCAGCCCTCCTTCTGCTCAATCCGCAGGCCGTCAATGTCATTGAATTTCAAGTGGCTGTCCGCCGCATATTTTTTCAATTTCCCAATCAGCGCGCCCTTCTGTTCTGGCGGGCAGTTTAGTTTCAGCTTTGTCGCATATCTGGCTGGCAGCTGTGAAACCGCCTCGGAAAGTGCCAAATCGCCAGTTGCCAGCATTTCCATTATCTTCGCAAATGTGAAAAATCCGTCCTTTGCCAGGCTGAATGACGGCCAGATGACGCCCCCCACCTCCTCACCGCCTGAGATGGCATTGGTTTCCACCATTGCCTCTGCAATGTATGGCGCACCTACCTTCGTATGCACCACCGAAGCGCCATGGCGCTCTGCGATTTCCCTGATTATGTCGCTGGTTGCCACGGTTGTGACAACTTTCGGCGCGAACTTGCCGCCCGTTCTCTTTTTTGATGCCAGCGCATAGCCCACGCCAAGCCCAAGCACCTTGTCACCTATGACATAATTCCCGTTCTCATCCACCAGCGCCAGCCTGTCGCAATCGCCGTCAAGTGCAATGCCGATGTCGGCTCCAACAGCTTTCGCCACCCCGATGCAGCCCTCTATATTCTGCTGGGTGGGCTCGCTCATCCTGCCCGGGAAATGGCCGTCAATGTGTGAATTGATTGCAACCACTTCAGCACCGAGCTCCCGCAGGAGCAATGGCGCAATCAGGTTGCCCGTGCCATTGCCGCAATCCAGGACAACTTTGAACTTGCGTTTCCTTATGGCACCAATATCAAGTGCATTCATCGCATCATGCAGGTATTCGGGCAGTGCATTGTATATCTGATACTCCCCACTACCAGCGTTTGCATAATCTGCCTGCGTGTTCATCAATTTCTCAATGTGAATTCCCCTTTCCTTTGACACAGGTAATGCTCCTTCCAAAAATTTTATGGCGTTCCATTCAGGCGGGTTGTGGGATGCGGTAACTATCATGCCGCCTGAGAACTTATGCTTGCCAGCGAAGTATTCTATGAGCGGCGAAGGCGATAGGCCGCAGTCCACCACCTGCATGCCATTTGCTAGAAGCCCGCTGCCAACTGCCGTGGAAATGAGTTCGCTGGTTGTCCTGTGGTCACGCCCAAGCACGATGCGCTTGCCGGCGCCTTTTCCTGTGATATATCTGGCGAATGCATCCGCGAGCCGGCAGGCGAGTACCGGCGTAAAGAAATCAAGCCTGCCTCTCACGCCGTTGGTGCCGAAATAATTGCAATTCTGGAAAATTTCACTCATATGTATCACTAATGCCCCTATTCTAACGGCATGAATATTTTTATATTGAATGATGCAATCTCTTCACATGCCTGTTGGAATGTACAGCGTCAAATGCTCGCACGCCGCGCTAAGCGAGCATATTGACTGTCATATCATAGGCGGCGGCATTGCCGGCTCTGTGGCAGGCCTTGCCGCAGGACCACCAAGGGGGAAGCGTCCCCCTAGGTTGTCCTTGACTCCTTACCCCCTCACTTATCAGGCCGTATTAAGGATGGATATTACAAATAATTCTTGCCATCTGGTTTTTACGTTGGGATATTATGTGTTCTGATTGGTTCGATTGCCACATAGTTGGCGCTGGTATAGCCGGCTCTGTGGCAGGCCTTGCCGCAGGCAGGAGCGGATTCTCGCCCCATATAAGCGAAGAGCATACAGTAGCGGGCCTGCCTGTGCAGTGCTCTGGTCTTGTTTCAAGAGAATGCTATGATTGGCTGAAAACCCTATTTGACCCGTCAAAAGCATTGCTCAATGCCCTGCGCGGCGCCCATATCTATTCAGGAGGCGGGCATCTGGTTGTGCAGGGCAGCCGGCAACAGGCTTATTTAATTTCAAGGGGCTTGCTGGACCAATTGGCATTTCTGGCATATGAGCAAGAAGGCTACTCAGCTTCATTGGGCGAGCGCATCAAAACCATCCCCTGCCTCAAATCAAAATGCATAATAGGGGCTGATGGCGCAAATTCAATCGTTGCCAGGCTGTTCGGGTTTCCGCCCATTGAAAAATACGTCGGCTCTGCCCAGGCTGATTATGCCATTTCTGCTGCTGAGTTCGGTGTGGAGCCGGACATGGTAGAAGTTTATCTTGGAAATGTGGCAAAAGGTTTTTTTGCCTGGGCGATACCCATCAGCGATGAGGCAATAAAGATTGGCCTTGGAGTAAATCCCGGAATGGACGGCTGCGGCATCGCCACCCGCTTCAATGAATTCATCGCCCTGCTTTCCAAAAAGAAAAAAATCGATTTGACAAATGCAAAGCGCACCAATTTCACTGGAGGCCCAATCCCGAATTCAATCAGGCGGAAAACCTCTGCAACAGCCGGCGGAACAAAAGTCATGCTGGTTGGTGATGCAGCAGGCCAGGTGAAAAACACCACCGGAGGGGGAATATTCTATGGCACCAAGTGCGCAGTGCTTGCCGGCTCAACCCTCTCGCCAGAGATCTATGAGCGCAACTGGCGGTCGATGTTCAAGCGCGAGCTTGACTTGCACAGTTCGATAAGAAGTGCGCTTTCGCTCGTGCCGCCCAATGGGTTTTCTTCCCTGCTGGGCATTTCAAATGCCTTTGCCATCGGACAGTATCTCTCACAAAACGGGCATATGGAATACCCTTCCAGATTCATCTTTCCGCATGATTATTTCTGGTTTATGGCAAAACAGATGGTTTCAAGGATAACAAAAAATTCATCGGGCAAATAATGTTTGCTCGAGCTTTTCAAAAAGGTATAAGCGAGGTTTGTCGATAGCTATGCTATCGGCGATAACAATCGCCGAGCTATTCGCCAGTAGGCGAATTCAATCGCGCAACAGCGCGATTCAACCCCATGGGAATGGATAGTGGCAAACCCATGACACGTTAGAGCGACCCGAGCCAAGTAACGAACATTGGCTCACCCGGGTCGCTCCAAAAGGTCACGGTCGCTTAACCTTTTTGACCGAATGGCGATAGCCATGTGTTGTCATGCAACCTAGCCTAGCGGCCTTCGGTCAAATTAATAAATATGGTCTGTACTCAATAAACCAGCAATCGAATTCAGCTAGCAATCATTGGTGTGCATATGGCTCTCCATCATGTATTCATAATCCCGGATGGCAATCGCAGGTGGGCCAAGGCAAACAATGTGGCCATTGAGACTGGCTACCTGCGCGGCGTAGAAAAGATGCTTGATGTTGCCACCTGGTGCAAGGAATTCTCGGTCGGCACGCTTAGCTTCTGGGGCTTTTCTACTGAAAATTTCGACAGAAGCGCCAAGGAAAAGGAATTCCTTTTCAGCATATTCGAGCACAAGGCAGATGAGCTCCTCTCCAGCAAAAAATATGATGAATATGACGTCAGCATCCGTTTCCTCGGCGAGCTCTCAAAGTTCCCTGAATCCCTCAACAGCAAGTTCAGGCAATTGGAGGAGCTCACCAAAAACAAATCACAATATGCATTGAATATCTTCATGGGCTATGGCGGCAGGCAGGAATTGGTGCATGCCGTGCAGGCATTGGCAGGGGATGTCAAATCCGGCAGTTTTTCAGCCGATGATATTGATGAGCAGAAAATCGAGTCCAGGCTCTACACCCACGGCCTGTCAGACCCAGACCTTATAATCCGCACTTCCGGTGAAAAGCGGCTGTCAGGAGCGCTTCCCTGGCAGTCTATTTACAGCGAGCTTTATTTTTCAGATGCCTACTGGCCTGACTTCTCGAAGAAAGATTTTCAGGCTGCCATTGATGATTTCTACTCCAGGCAGCGCAGGTTCGGCAGATAATGGTTTCGGGTTCCGAGTTTCGGGCACTAGTTCCCGAAACCCTAAACTCGAAACTGCGTTTATGGTGTGATGCTGTGAAAACCGACGTTTCCATAGGCGAATTGCTCCTCCTGCGCGACATCGAGGTGGCAGGCACGTTTTTCGCGCATATGCGAGGGCTCATGTTCCGCAGGAAAATAGTGCCGCTCCTATTTGTATTCGATACGGAAGCAGTGCATGATATCCATTCATTCTTCGTATTCGGAAAATTCGATGCGATTTACCTGGATGAGCGGATGAATGTGGTTGAGGTTTTCACAGCGATTTCGCCATTTGCCTATCTTGCCACCCACAAGCCATCCAAATATCTTCTCGAAACGCCTGCTGGATTTGCCAGGGAACATGGAATAGCCCCTGGCGGCAGGCTGTCACTCACCTTTTTGGAAGGTATTTAAGCTTTTATGCACCAAATTAAATTGTATATACCTCAGATTATCTAATCTCATGTTTATTCAAGTTTAATGGTGATTCATTGGGTTCAAGACCTAGGAAATGGAAAAAGAAGGGCAGGATGCGCTGGAAATGGCTGAAGAAGCGCAGGAAACGCCTGAAGCGCATGACCAAGCGCAGAATCGGCATCCTGTAGGTGTAAGGTCTAATTGGTTTAAAGTCTAAGGTTTAAAGTTTAAGGGCGTTGAACTTTGAACCCTGAACTTTAGACCTTTCTGGTGTTGCCGTGGGTAGTGCTGAAGCCATTACAAAAACAGAGTTGCCCCTTCAGCTCCTGAATCGGGGCAAGGTGCGTGACAACTATCTTCTTGATGGCAATATCCTTATGGTTGCCACCGACAGGCTGAGTGCATTTGACGTGGTGTTCTCAGAGGGCATTCCCTGGAAAGGCACCGTGCTCACCCAATTGAGCCTTTTCTGGTTTGATTTCACAAAGGGCATCATCCCAAACCATATCCTCCTGCCGAATGCGCCTCCTGAGCTCCTCTCAAAATTTCCCTATCTCAACCACAGGGGCGTGCTTGTCAAGCGCACCAGGGTGTTGCCAATCGAGGTGGTGGTGCGCGGCTATCTGGCTGGCTCTGGCTGGAAGGATTACCAGGCAACTGGCAAGGTTTGCGGAATAGATTTGCCGTCAGGGCTCCAGAAAGGCAGCAAATTGCCAGAACCCATACTCACCCCTGCCACCAAGGAAGAGCAGGGCCAGCACGACATAAACATAACCAATGGGCAGGCAGGCGAAATCGTCCTGAAAGCAACAGGCGAGGATCTATTCGGAAAATTACATGGCGCGGCCATAAAAATTTACAAAAAAGCCTCGGATTATGCGCTTTCTCGTGGAATTATTATCGCAGATACGAAATTTGAATTTGGCATGCTGGACGGCCAACTCCTGGTGATTGATGAGATGATGACTCCAGATTCCTCGCGCTTCTGGCCAGTGGATGGTTATACCCCTGGCAGGGAACAGGCAAGCTTTGACAAGCAGTTCGCGCGCGATTACCTTGAAACGCTCAATTGGGACAAACGGCCACCTGCGCCGTCCCTACCGCCTGATATAATCGAGGGAACCAGCCAGAGATACATTGAGGCCTATGAGAAAATTACAGGGAAGAAATTCAATTTTTGACTGAAACATGAAAATGGGTAGTGGTTATTATGATAGATATCGATATCGTGGTTGGCAGTGAAAGCGACCTGAAATCCGCGGAGATTGCAAAATCAACCCTTGGCGAATTCAAGGTTTCCTCTAGAATCACGGTTGCCTCAGCCCACCGCACCCCTGAAAAGGTTGAATCGCTCATCGCCAGCTCGGATGCCAAGGTGTTCATTGCCATCGCAGGGCTGAGCGCTGCCCTTCCGGGCGTAGTTGCAAGCAAAACAACCAAGCCAGTGATAGGCGTGCCTGTGAATGTCAAGTTAGGCGGAATTGACGCCCTTCTCAGCTGTATGCAAATGCCTACGGGCATACCGGTTGCCGCAGTGGGCGTGGACAACGCAGAGAATGCAGCTATTCTAGCAGTTGAAATCCTTGCGCTTTCAAATAAATCGCTTGCAAATGCCCTTATTGACTATAGGGAAAAATTGAAACAGAAATAAAAGTAATTGCCCGTAACTCAAGACCCAGGACTGAAGACTGATTATATGCCGCACAAAATCAAGCAGACAGATTTCCATCTCCCGAAGCTATTCACCGGGCTCAAGCGCGGCCCGCAGGCAATGCTGCCAAAGGACATTGGCCTAGTTATTGCCTACAGCGGCATTGGCAAGGAATCAACCGTGGTGGACGCAGGCGCTGGCTCTGCCTACCTTGCGCTTGCCCTTGCCAATGTGGCAAAGCAGGTCTACACTTATGAGATTAGGGAGGATTTCTTCAAATTGGCCGCTTACAACATCAAAAAATCATGCTTCCTGAACATTGAGCTCATCAGCGGCGACATAATCCAGGGGATACGGCAAGAGCCGGGAACTATTGACCTAGTCACCCTGGACATGCCGAATGCAGACCTAGCTGTCAGGCATGCGTTCAATTGCCTGAAAACAGGAGGCTATTGCCTGGGGTTCATGCCTCATGTGGAACAGGTGGCAAAATTCGCAGCTGAATGCCGCGCCTGCGGGTTCACAGATATATTTACCCTGGAATCAATCGTGCGCGAAATGCTGGTAAGGGAGCAGGGCATCAGGCCCACAGGCACCGGGCTCACGCACACAGGCTACCTTGTTTTCGCGAGAAAATAAGTGTTTGGTATTTAAGCAGCCGGCGCAGGCGTACTTTCTGGGGATGTATATCCGGGTGTGAATCGAATGTGTGGCTGAACCAGATACAGTTGCACCCGCGTGTGCCTACCATAAACAGCTTCTGCCAATGCTGGAATTGTGCCTCCAGTTGTGTTCATGACATCATTGTAAAGTTCCTTTTCAGCCCTGCGCTGTAACTGCATAGCAATCTCACTACATGTACAATAAGCCAACACTCCTAAGATGCCTCCGACTCCCCCCATACGATTTGGTAATCCCCCTGCACCGCTGGGGAAACTGCAGCGAATGTCTCTCTTATCAATGTTGCCTTTATCCCATAACCTGCCAAAAACCCGATTGTGCCTGCAAATATAGTGGGAACGACACCAAAACATGATGGTTCATCATTTGGCCGAAGTGCTGACTGAATCGTTTTTATCCCTTTAGTGCAATAGCCGCCTGCATTGCCGTTTCGTTTAGCCTCCTGTACAGTCTCTAAGAAAGGGGATATGCCTTCAACGCCAACCTTCCTAATCAAAAATGTAAGTAGCCTTCTTTCACGTTTCGTGAATTCAATATGCTTTCCGCGATCCAGTACAATCCCAATAGGTATAATAGGTAATTTAACCAGTCCCCTAAAGGTATGCGGTGTTCGCGTCAGCAAGCATAGATCGGGTGTCATGTGTTGAATTTAAGTATTTTATGCTTTATAATCTTTTCCTTCCCGCCAAATCAGTCTCAACCCGCAGGGTAAACCACACATCTGCAGTCAATTGAACCGCCCGCTGATAGCACAATTTCTGGTCAATTTTCCCATTCCCATCCAGGAATGACTGAAGCGATTCCCTTGAAATTTTTGCCTCTGCAATATATCTGTCTGCAATCCCCTCTATGCCTCCTGTGATGTAATGGGGCGTAACTAATTCGCTATTTTTTGCCAGGTCAGCGCAGAATTCAAACCATCCATGGGCAAAAAGATTTTTAACCTCCCACCTCCCTACCGGGAAATCCGTTCTTCCGCCATTATCTGTTATCGTTGGATGCTTGTCCCTATCATCCCCATAATGCACCCATTTTCCATCTGCATGGAATGGCACGCATATGTCGGCAAGGTAATGGCACAGGATTGATGCATGATATGATGTGTCTCGCGTGTTTCCCTTTTTCAAATCCTGCAACAGCAGTTCAGAAATCGCCTTAACCCTGATTAATCCGCCCCCGGAATATTTATCGCCATTCTCATATCCATCGGGATTGAACTCATGATTGATTGCCATTGCATGCGTGTCATGCAAATCAGGCCATGAGGCATACCGCTCCAGGGTTTCCCTGTCAAGTTCTTCAGGGCATCTCAGGCTTAGGAATGCGTCTCGCGCAATCTCATTATGGGTGCCTCTCAGAACCGGGTGTTTGTATAAGAAGTAATCAACAAAAGGCCTAATAAATCTAAACCCAGGGAAATCGCACAGCATATTGCCGTCAATGGCACTCCATCCGCCTTGCCGTTTGCCTCTTGCAGTATATCTCAGCATGCCTGGTTTCATGAAATAGTTTTGTCATTAATAGTATATATTTGTTTGTTTTTTCACTTTAATATCTTTCCAGTTTCCATATACCACAAGTATAGGTCAAGCTCCCCAAGCGTGAGGTTTGCCCTTTTTGCCACCAAAGCAAGTGTTTTTTCAATCTCTAAATAGCGTTTTTTATTCAATGAGTTTGTTTTATTCATTGTTTTTCCAATTAGCCCGTATCGCGCAAGCAAATTTATTATGTGAAAATCAATGATTGCAACATCCTCATGCCCAATGTTTCTCAAAAAGTGGCTCGCCTCCTTATAGCCGATACCTGTCACATTTTCAACCAGCCATTCCCTTGCCTTTTTGCCATCCCATTTAGCAATTTTTCCAAGTGCGGCAAGGTGTTTTCTTGCCTCAACAATGTATTTTGCCCGTATATTCGGAAACCTGTAGCCCAATTGCTTCAGCCTTGACGCAAGCGCAGATTCGCTGAGTTCCAAAAACCCGGCTCCAATCTCCTGCTGCACCCTTATCCCGCCCTCGGCAGTGTAATTGGCAGTGAGGATGCAGAAGCAAAGCTCGCTGAAAATATCCGGGCACTGCTTAAGCTCAGCAATCCTGCCGTCAATCTCCTCTTTCACCTTGCTTCCCTTGAGGCGCTCAATCGCCACCAATAGCTCCGTCAGCCCTTCTTTCCCCAAAACTTATCAGCCTCTTTCTCCATCTTCTTCAGTCGGTCATAGTAATCCGGAAATTCATTTAGATGCGCAAGCGCAATCTTGCCGGTCATTATTGGGTCGTCATTGGTGACATTGGTGTGCGGGTCGCGCGTGCCGTGCTCCAGCTCCACATTCAGGACCATCCTGAACTGCTCAATGTCGAACTTGTCCCATTTTATGCCCAAGCGCACGCCTACTTTTTTTGCTTCCTCAGGTGTAAAACTCGTTTTCGCCATCAGGAATCACCTCGAACCTGTTGCAGCCTCAGCCAGTGGTTTGCGTGTTATCCCGGTTATCTTGTCGAAATCACCGTCATCACTTATGATATGCGTTATATTATTCTGCATAGCGCACGCAATATGCATGGCATCCCGTGGCTTGAGGCTATAACGTTCAATGACGCGCTGGGCTTCCGCGAGGGTTTTTCCGTCTATCTGCAACAGCTTGAGGTTCGGGAACTCAAGGAATTGCCGCCCTTCTTTTTGCGCTGTTTCAGGAGTGGATAATTTCCTCACTATCCAGACGAGCTCATCCCAGGTGAGCACCGATGTGGCTGCTTCCAAGCTGCCATCGGCTATCTTGTAGAGGATTTTTTTTGAGTGCGCAGCTTTTTGCTCGCTAAGCTCATCGGAAATCACTGCATAGATGAAGACGTTCGAATCAATGTAGTGCATATTCCCCATCCAGCATGCCTTTTAGCGTTTTAATGTCCAGTTTTTTGAGTTTTCTGGGAAAATCCGTGAATTCATCAACTATCGCCTTTGGGTCGCCGGGCGGCTGGATAACGACTTCGTTTTCCCGCACTTCAAAGACTATCCTGGTTCCGGGTTTAAGCCCCAGGTGTTCCCGTATATCCATGGGTATGACCACCTGTCCTTTCTCCCCAAGGGTTCTGCTAATCTTTATTCATACCACCTAGTAAGAATTTATAGGAATGAGTATTTATACCTTCCTATTTGCTCTGAAACCAGAATCAAGCCGATCTGGCAAAATCATGTCTTTTGGGTACTACAGCTTTAATAATTTAACTCGTAGTTAAAAATATGGGCATGCTCAAGGCAATCGAAGAGGTTCTCCATAAGGAAAAGGTTTCATAGGGATATGGCTTGTGGGTACCATCGCCACGAGCTATCTGTTCTACATGTTCGGCATCGAGAGATGTTTTAGAGGTATAGGTTATGAACCAAGTTCAAAAAGGGCCAGTTGAGAAAGAAGTGGTGAACCAAACTTCATTAGCTCCTGGGAAAAAAGAAAGAGACGACGGATTCATGAAGCCTGTGCACTGCATGCTACCGCTCCGGGAGAACCGGTGATTATTTCATGCAGTTTGCAAAAACAGGGCAGATTCAGAATTTCTGCCACCCGAATGCTTTATTGACTTTCAAGGAATACCTGGCCGATTATGCCGGCCCCGAGCTTGCAATGATAGGCGGGCAGGCAATCAAAAAAGAATTGGAAAAAATTCCCGACCGCAAAATAAGGGAACAAACTGAACTTAAAGTAAAACAAATAGACGAAGGAAAACGGGATTTGTATTTCTAATTGGCATCTCTGCCTCCAATTATTATCTCAATCCCGCCGACACTAATAGTTAGTGAATACTCTTCCCCGAATGCAGTTAACGTAAGAGAATACGCTTGCGAACCTATCATGGATTCTGATATTCTTTTTGGATAGCATTCAACAGTCACGCTTTCCATATCGCCATCCCTTGCTGTTAAGCCAAGCAATGGGAACCTCGGGGCAATCTCTCCACTTCCTTTCAAAAATGATATAATCTTGCGCAAAGATATTTCAATTTCCTTGCCAGTTGAAAGTTTAATCCTGATTGATTCTCCTCTTGTTAATTTCGCCGAACCAACCAGCGTAGACTGTTTATCAGTCAACTGTAATTTGAACTCGGCATCATGCCCGGTTATTATCCCTGTCCCGGCAAGCTCAAAAAGCTCAAATAATGTAATATTCCCCGTCTCCTTAACAGGGTATTCATAGGAATATCCTTCACCATCCTCAGGCAATACAGCTGTATTCACCTCGTCACGGATATTTGCAGTTTTAAGTTGTGCAAATGCCATTCGCCTGTCAAGTTCGCCTGTAATGCCCCTCTCAAATATAACTCGTGTTCTATCCTTTCCGCTTAATGCCACCTCGTCTCCTTCAGTGAATGATAAAAGTTGATATGAGCGCCCGCCATATGTTTTAAACGCACTAATTTCCCCGGATTGGCCAGTAGAAAATCCTACACCAATTACTTCATCAATGAAATTAGGGGGTTGGCTTCGTCCTGCTGCAGGTTTGAAACCTATATTGTTTGGCTCGAAATGTTCTGGAGCTAAACCCGGGTAATGGTCTGGTAATAAACCCCCTATCTCTGCATCACTTATTCTTGATCTTAGGAACGCAAGCGTTCGCACCGGTTGAACATCTGCCAGAAATACCGGATTTAACTCTGTCTCTACTCCATCAACTGTTGCAGTAATTGATGCTTGTTCCTTTGGCTTGAGCTCTATTACACCTGGTCCGACACTGTTGTTTAAAGCATCTGTAATTACAAGTTTTACTAGGCTGTCTGTAGGGTCAACTGTGACAAGTGTTGTTCCAAATGGCTGGTTAAAATCTGTACTTCCTGCCATTAAGTCTTCCGGCATAAGGATAAAGCCGCCGTTGACGATAAAATTAAGGTTTTGTTCAGCTCTGGTGTTTACGATCATAACAAGTGCTTCTTTTCCCGTCAATATGGGGGTTGGGGGTGTCTGGGCTGGTGGTGCATTATTTTGTCCGGGTATCTGCGGTGATATTGTTCCATTTGCACCGCCACCACCGCAGCCAGATATATATGCAATTAAAGGCGGCACTAGGACATATCTTCCAACTGTATTTAAAAAACTTCTTCGGTTGGGGGGTGTAATTAGTGTAGCATTAGTTAGGGGTTTATCAGCAATTTCCATAACTATACTTTTAAACACTCAACCTCTTAAATGTATGTGATTGGTCAATGAAATTGCTTAAGTTTTACCAAATCACCTAACTTTTTAATTGAATACTTTCAATATCATAATCCAATAGCCCTTAATATGTGAGGCATTGGGGGAATCTGATATGCAGGGGTAGCAAAGCCTGGTCAGAGTGCTTGTTGGTTCTTTGCATTCGCACTTCCAGAAAAATGCGCAGGACTTAAGATCCTGTCTCCTAGCGGGTTCGCAGGTTCAAATCCTGCCCCCTGCATTTGCTTGGCTCATGCAGTGGTCAGTTTTACTGTAGTAAAATCTCGCAAACTGCTTCGCAGTTAGCGATCCTGCCCCCTGCAAGCCTTCTCTTTTTAGAAAAAAGAGATGCGTATTTTGCCGATGGCAAAATTGAATGTGCCCCAGGCACATCAGATGCTCCTGCTGGAGCATATCTCGTGAGCATAGCTCACGATAGCTTGACAGCAACGCTGTCAATGGCACCGCATCGATGACAACAGTCGTCGAGATATGCACCATGAGGTGCATCTGATGCGCGCAAGCGCATTCGGACCCTTGGGAAGAGAAAAACTACAAGACTCATGCAGTCGGTC
>MNVF01000053.1:2874-3336 GCA_001871535.1 Candidatus Micrarchaeota archaeon CG1_02_49_24 | reverse complement strand
CATCGCATATATTATCTCACTTTGATAGGCGATTGAATGCGCCTGCGGGCGCATAGCTCTCGCAAACTCTTGTTTGCTCAATGCCATGCCAGGGCAGTTTACTACCCTGGTCGCTCCAAAATTTCAAGGGTGAATGCCAATTCACTCCGCGAGAATTTGCAAGCTTTGCTTGCGAGATTTTCGCTATCAAGCGAAAACTGATTTTCGAATGAGCCTCATACCGCCCAGCTTGCGGGCGGTTGGCTCTTCGAAAAATCTGATTAGGTAATCTTGTACTAGCAAGTGTATACCTTAATCCACTGTAAAAAACTGATTGTGAGGTGACCATACACATTATTATGATTTTTAAGTTTTTAAAACATATGGTTTCGGCAACTGTTGCACGAGATTTTGCGCAACAGTGCAAAACCGAAGGGCACGGAGTATTGCGACGGGCCCGGAGGGATGACGCAAGCAACGGCT
>MNVF01000053.1:0-2857 GCA_001871535.1 Candidatus Micrarchaeota archaeon CG1_02_49_24 | reverse complement strand
TTTTGCGCAACAGTGCAAAACCGAAGGGCACGGAGTATTGCGACGGGCCCGGAGGGATGACGCAAGCAACGGCTTGCGGCAGTTTTTGCGCAACAGTGCAAAACCGAAGGGCACGGAGTATTGCGACGGGCCCGGAGGGATTTGAACCCTCGACTTGCTGGTTTCTCTGATGAAACCGCATCATTGCTTCTCCCTACCCACTGAAGGGGATAGGGGAAACAGAATGAGCGCAAGGTCTTCGGAGCTTGCTCCAATATAGACCGCCAGCGCTCTTCGGTTTCACCTAAAAGCCAGACACTCTGCCAGGCTGAGTTACGGGCCCAAAAACAGTTTGGAGTTTCGGGTTTAGTGTTTCGATGGCATGTTTATGCAAATTTAGTCTTATTTAAATATAAGCGTTATAACGGCTTTCGTGGCGCACATTTTATGCAAAATCCGCCCTTCAAGCACCTTTCGCAGACGATTGCACCGCAGAATTTGCAGGTGTTCGCAGCAGGCCTGCCGCAATACGCGCAGATGCCGTAGATTTGCATGTTCACATCCCTCTGTTTGCCTAGGCCGCCAGCTCGCCCATGCCCGTAAGCCTCCACCTGTGGCCAACCTTCTTGAGGATGGCCATTTTTGTGGATGCCAGGCAGACAGGCCGCTTGAGCTTTATCTGGAGCTTCTGCTTCTTTGCCTTGAGCACTATGCCGATTGCAGTCATGGTGCCGCAGCACACCACGAGCACGTCATTGTCCTTGGGCGATTCGTGTTCGAACCCAATCCTCCTGATTTTGCTGTATTTGATTGTGAGCGTATCAGTAACGGGCGGCATCTTGCCAGGCTTTCCGACTATGCTGCCTATGAGCGAATCGCGCTTGGTAAGCGCAGGGTCGAGCTGGGTTCCAATGGCAATCAGGCCGCCAGGCGCTGCCACATCCAGCCGTTCGCTTTCTGAATGCAATGAGCTGACCTTCACAGTGAGCACAATCATCTCGCTGCCCTTCTCCTTTTTCCTTTCAGTGCCTGGCAGTATGGCGATATTGTCTCCCTTCTTGATAACGCCCTTCACCAGCGTGCCGCCGATCACTCCGCCATTCAGCTCCTCTATCTCAGAGCCAGGCCTGTTGATGTCAAACGACCTGACCACATACATGAGCGGGTCCACGCTCTCATCGCGCTTCGGGGTTTCGATGGTTTTCTCTATGGCCTCTACCAGCACGTCGATATTGGCATTGGCATTGGCAGAAACAGGTATGATTGGCGCGCCTTCGGCCGCAGTGCCCCTGATGAGCTCACGCACCTTCTGGTAAACCTTGAGTGCCTGCTCCTTGTTCACAAGGTCGATTTTGTTGAGCGCTATCACCACTTTTTTGATGCCCAGGATGTCAAGCATCATGAGGTGCTCCTCGGTCTGGGGCTGAATGCCCTCATTTGCGCCTATCACCAGCAGCGCGCCGTCAAGCACGCTTGCCGCAGCAATCGTGGTGGTCATGAGCGTCTCATGGCCGGGTGCGTCCAGGAAGCTGACCTTCCGCGTGAACTCGGCATCACCCTTGCACTTGGTGCATTTTGGTGCAGTGCCATATCGCTGGCACTTCTTGCAAAAATAGAACGATGCGTCTGCAAACCCGATTTTTATGGTAATTCCGCGCTTGAGCTCCTCACTGTAGGTATCCGTCCATTTGCCGGTAAGCGCCTTGGTCAAAGAGGTCTTGCCGTGATCCACGTGGCCAACAAAACCGATGTTTACGATAGGTTGCATAAACTGTCCTCAGGTCTTAAGTTTTGCCAAAGGCAAAACGGTCAAAAGGTCTTGATGTCTTGTGTGCTGCATTGCAGCACGGTCTTAATGGTCTTGCGCGCCTAACGGCGCTGTCTTCCATAGGTCTTCAGTCTCGGGTCTCCAGTCTTGGATATCTAGACTCTGAACCCAAGACTCTAGACCTTTAGGGTTTCCAAACTCCCGACCCCAGACTCCTGACCACTATCGGTCTTCCTTATTGGTTTTCACGTTTTGCACTTTTACTTTTTCTTCTTATCTTTGTTCCTGTCTTTCTCTTCCTTTTTCTCGGTTTTTGGAAAGAGCTCATCCAGCTTCTTCTCGCCTTCAAGCACAACCTTCGTGTTGAGCTGGGCGATTTTGATTTCAACGGTATTTCCGTGCACGCGCTTGGCCATGCGCAGCCCCTTTACCGTTTTTCGCATGCCTGTGCCTTTTCCAATGACAATCTTCTTAATTGCCTGGCCGTGGACGTCCCTCCTCATCGGGAACCCTGAACTGTCGCTGCCCCCGGTTATTACGAGCTTGTAGCCAGCCGCCTCGGCTTTAACCAGAGAGCCGTCGATTTCATCGCCAATTTTTTTGCCTGAGAATTGGGCTGAATCTGCCTCGGTTTGGTAGCTCTTCTCCTTATGGCTTATTACGATTTTCATTGTTACACCTCACGAAGATTAATTTTACAGAGATTAAATACAGATGAAATAGATATTATCTTTTCTCAGGCACTTTTTATATAGGTTATGGGTTTGTCTGTACTCCCTAACATACGTAAATCTGATAGGTTTCAATAAGCTTCATCATGATGTGCAAACCGCACGAATAGCACGAAGCAGCCAAGAATATGGGATCTTCTCACTCCTGCGAGCGGCGCTCTGAGCGGCTTTGAATTATAGGGATTATCGTGAAGTTGGCAGAATACCCCGCCCTTCGGGCGGGGATGAATGCCAAGCGCCAACTTCACGAGAATTCAAGGACAACAGCCCTTGAGATTTTCGCTATCAAGCGAAAACTGGATTTCCGAATGAGCCTTCATACCCTGCACATTGTGCAGGGTCTCTCGCATCAGCGAGAGAGGCTCTTCGGAAAATCTGA
>MNVF01000096.1 GCA_001871535.1 Candidatus Micrarchaeota archaeon CG1_02_49_24 | reverse complement strand
CGACTTCACGAGAATTCAAGGACAACAGTCCTTGAGATTTTCGGAAAGTCCAGCAGGACTTTACGAGCTATCTTCCAACTGGCAAGATTCAATCGCTATCAAGCGAAAACTGGATTTGCGAATGAGCCTTCATACCCTGCACATTGTGCAGGGTCTCTCGCATCAGCGAGAGAGGCTCTTCGGAAAATCTGATTCTTTTTCCTCAGCCCCAGAAAACCAGCCCTGCGATTTTCTTCACCATGGCATCCGGCAGGCCGGTTTTCCTGATAATCTTCCTGAAAATCGCAGCATCCTCCTGTTCGTAAAGGTGGAGGAGGTTCACGAGCGAGAGGTATGCCAATGCCCCGGCTGCTGCAAACAACGAGAGGATGCCCACAATTATCGTCTTGTTGAGGATTAGCGATATTATGGAATTGGCAGGGTCTTTTATAAGCGCCAGGTTCGCCAGCGTGCCGTATGAGGCGGCCTGGATGCCAGCCAGAATAGCCAGCACGACCAGCCCGGCAAAAATATTTACATATATTGATTTGGGAATCTCAAACCCTGCATACTTTCTCGCATAGTACTGGGAAAAGACGGTTATTGTGACAAACGCGAAAAATCCGCCTGCCGCTGCGCCATTTATCCCATATTCCGGTATCAGCAGCACATTGATTATTATGTTCACCATTGTTGCAGCCACTGCCATTATCAGCTCTATCCCTACGTATCTCATGCCGGTAAGTATGGACCTCTGGATGGCGCCGAGCTGCAGTATGAACATACCTGCCGAAAACAGGGCAAGCACGAACCAGCCCGGCTCGTATGCAGCTCCATAGAGCATCCGGAGTATCAGCCCTGAGAATGCAATTACGAACACCGTTACCGGCACAGTGGCGAACAGGCACCACCTTAAGACAGTGGCAGATGTTTTCTTCAGCTGCCCCAGGTTTGAGGCACCCACCAATTCAGACACCACTGGCAGGAAAATGTTTGTGATGGTGCTGCCGAACAAAATGGTTACGATGGCAAGGGTCGTTGCCATGGAATATATGCCGATTTGCGCATTTACATCGCTCACCAACAGCAAGCTCAGCAGTATCCTGTCAATGTGTGTCATGAAATAGGAGAAGATTCCCGCGACCGTGATTGTGATGCCAAAGGGAAAGATCTCCTTGAACATCTTAGCATAGGAAGCCAGGCTGATTTTTTCCTTGATGTGCGTCCATTTGAGCACCTTGGTGCTTTCCCATATCATGTAAAGCGCAGCAAGCAGGTAGGACACGGCCATTGCAACTGCAAGGGCCATGGCATTTGCCCCGAGCGCAGCCAGGAGCACGAGCGTCAGCACCAGTTTCAGCAGATTTTGCAGGTTTCCGCCCAGGGAGCTTTCCTTTATCATCTTAAGCGCAACCAGAAGCGAGTTCACGACAGCATATGATTGCAATGCAATGGAATAGACTGCAAGCACCTGGAGCACAGGCCCGACCATCGGGTTGTTGAAAAACATCGCTATATCATGGGCAAAGAAATAGATTGCCAGGCCGATGATTACCATGGTCACTGAGGTGACAATGACCGTAAGGTTTATCACGGTGTTAGCTGATTTGATGTCCTTCTTTCCCAGGAAGAAAGGCACATACCTGGAGAGGGTGCTTATGAGCCCGAAGTCAGCCCAGGTGTTGAACATGCCGATAAGGCCCACTGCAAAATAGAATATCCCAACCTCTTCCTGTGTTACAAGGCGCGCGATTATTATCGTGTAGACGAATGATATGATTTTGAACGCCACGGCCGCGGCGCTGCCCCAGAGTGCGCCCTTTGCAATTGTTTTTGAGTGTTCATCTGGTTCCATGGCCTGCACGCAATCGGAATGCAATCGAATTAATTAAAAGGATTGTAGTAATAAACTACTTCACTTGCTATTTGTTTTTCACTATATAATTTTAATTTAATTGTAATTGAATTGTATCGGTGGGGTGTGTCATTTATGTATCCAGCTTCGAACCCGCAGGCATATGATCGTGCAATCACTGTGTTCAGTCCGGATGGAAGGCTTTTCCAGGTGGAATATGCCAAGGAGGCAGTCCGCAGGGGAGCCACGGCCATGGGCGTAGTCTGCAAGGATGGCATGGTTCTCGTTGCCCACAAGAGCCAGTCCTCAAAACTGCTTGTCACTGATTCGCTCAAAAAAATCTTTGAAATCGACACCGGCATGGCGCTCACTGCCAGCGGCCTCATCGCAGATGCCCGCAGGCTTATTGACATGGCGCGCCTGGAAACCCAGCGCCACCGCCTTGTTTATGCGGAGGCGCCAACCATCGAATACATTGCAAAGAGTATTTGCGATACCATGCAGATTTATACCCAATACGGAGGCATCAGGCCGTTTGGCGTTTCCCTTCTCCTGGCAGGGGTTGACGACAGGCCCAGGCTCTTCGAAATCGAGCCCAGCGGCGCGCTTACCGGCTTCCTGGCTGATTCAATCGGCAGCGGCAAGAAAGAGGTTGATGAATACCTTGAGAAGGAATACAAAGAATCCATCACGGTTGAAGATGGCATCAGCCTGTGTGTGCGTGCGCTCAAGAAGGGCACCGAGCTGGAGCTCACGCCGCCGACGGTTGAAATCGGCGCGGTCACATCCAAGGTAAAGAAATTTCAGTTTCTCAGCGAGAAGGAAGTCGAAAAATATTTGAAAAAGTAGTTACTAATAGAATAGATATAAAGGTGAATCATTCAGATGTTGGACAATGCTGTTCTGGCAATTCTCGAGAAGTTCGGGGAGCGCTATGAAATTGTTGTGGACCCTGATAATGCTCTTTTGTACAAGCAGGGCCAGAAGAAGGATTTTCTCAACATATTGGCAGCTGAGGAAATCTACAGCAATGCCAAGAAGGGTGAACGCCACACATCTGCCGCACTCAAAAAGGTATTCGGCACAGATGACGTCTTCCAGATTGCCCAGCTAATCCTTAACGAGGGCGAGCTCCAGCTCACAACAGAGCAAAAGCGCAAGATGCACGAGGAAAAGCGCAAGCGGGTAGTCGCCCTCCTAATGCAGGAATGCATTGACCCGCGCACCGGCGCACCGCATACCCAGATGCGCATCGAGCAGGCTCTCGAGGAGGCCAAGGTGCACGTTGACAATTTCAAAAGCGCCGAGGAGCAGATAACTGACATAATCAAGAAGCTCATTTACGTCATCCCCATAAAGATGGAGAAGGTCACCGTGGCAGTGAAGGTGCCTGCCGCCTATGCGCAAAAGGCCTATGGCACCCTGCGCTCCCAGACTGTGAGAAAGGAAGAGTGGGCGGCCAACGGAGATTTGATAATGCTCATCGAGATTTCGCCGGGGCTGCAGGGTGCGTTCTACGACCGGCTGAACAAGCTTACCGGCGGCGAAGTGCAGACAAAGCTCATTGGGAAATGAGGATTTTTTTCGCAACTCCGATACGTTTCTAAATTACTTTCGTTCTAAATATTCTCATGATTCGCGGTGGTACTGGCGGCAGGACGCCCTCCAATGCCCGCTAGCCACAATGTTGTTATGATGTAGTTATCTTGTAGCTTTTGCTTAATATCTGAGTGTCGTTTACCTATTCATGATATTATTGAATACGTTCGGCATTAACCGCACAACAGCATTAGAGCTCGCAAAAGAAACTTCTGTTTGTATGCTTGGCTTCAAGAGGGACTTTATCGATAAGTACGGTGTGAATCTTAGCAACAAGCTCATATCAGAACTTGTCGGCAAAATATTCGAAGTTCAGTGCGAGCGTGTTTTAACTAAGCGCCTAGGGTACGAAGTTCGCAAAGAAAAAAGAGACAAAGAACCAGACCTGTTTTTCACACGGATTAACAAACCCCTTGAAGTAAAACTAACGTCTACAACGAGTGCATGGACCGGCGGTGAATTCAGCAAACGGCCATTTGACTATTTGCTCGTATCATGGGGTGGTAACTTCGACGAATTTTTCATGGCGTTGGTTCACTTGGAAAAGAAGAACTGGAAATCAAATTTTGAGAGCAATTTCTATGGTCCGTCTTATTCTGCCGCCAAGCTTTACGAGAGAAAAGACAAAATAGTTCTGCTAGGTAGTTTTGAGAAAACGCCACGTGGCACGGTAAAAATCGTTAGGGAAAAGATATAGTCATTCGTAATTTGTAAGCGATACAACAGTATCACTTAGTCGTTTCTCGATTATTCCGCAATATTTCTTGCTTATTTCGCAGCCCATATATTTTCTTGCATTCTTCTTTGCAGCAACTGCGATGGTTCCCGAACCCATAAACGGATCGCATACTACTTGCCCGGGTTTACTACTAGCTTTAACAAATATTTCAACCAAGCCGAGCGGTAATTGTGCAATGTGTTCCGTTTTTTCCCTGCTAACGTTTTTTACTATGTTGAAAATGAAAACGTCGTAAGGCCCCGTTCCATTTTTTCCTTGTGCGATCAGCTTTTGAATGCGTTTGTCGGTAGGATTTTTGTAGGGTTGTGCAACGTCTTCCTTGTTGAATGCGTAGTTTTCTCCCTTGGTGTAAAAAAGAATAGAATGTTGAGTGCGCGTATAGTTCTTCTTGGAATGGCCAGTGTTAGTGTGGTAGTGCCAGGTTAACCAACGTCTGAAATGCATTCTTTTGTCTAAATAGACCTTCAGATAAGCGTTATTTTCAGGGTAATTAAATAGGTACAATGCCCCAGATGACTTCAAAATTCTAACGCATTCATCAAGCCAGTTATAACACCACTTCAAGTATTCCTCAAAGCGAAGATTATCTGCGTATGAATCGTACTTTTTTCCGATGTTGAATGGCGGGTCCGTAATTATCAAGTCTATACATTCATCTGGTAACGTCTTCATGTAATCGAGACAGTCGCCGTTATAGATGGAATTAGTTTGAATTTCCGTTTTCATGAGAAACTACCTTTCTGCCGGTTTCCGTTAATTCGTAAAGTCTGCCGCGCTTGTTGTGTTCATTCAGGCAAGTAACAAGGCTGGCTTTCTTAAGCCCGGTTAAAACCATACTTACGTGGTTTAACCGAATCCCAACTTGCTTTGCTATCTCGGAAGGAGTCATCGTTTTACCAGCCAAACATATTAGTATCTTCTGTCGGTATTTCGAAGACCGGTAAAGCGACACTGCTGCAACCATGCTTTTCTCCATGAAAGGATAACGATACATGAATATAATAACTTAAATACATGATTAGTATAATGAAGATACATTTCTTAATACTTGGTATTCAGGTATCTCCCATTCTTAATCCAGCTTTGGACATTTAAAGCCTTTCCATCATAGTCCGCCGGTCAAACCATCCTTACCGTATTCTTTATAAATTGTAAAACCAATTAAATATATGTAAGTGAGAGACAAAGAGATGCTTGTTTGGGCAGCGCGGTCCTGTTTGGCTGGAAAGCTGCCCCGTTTGAGTGAACTGTGCAATTTTTGCAGGCGTGACATCCTAAGCAATCTGAGTCTCCTTAATAGCGAAAACAGATTTGCGTTCATAGAATTTTAGGTGATTGAATGGACGAAGTCCATGCTAGTTTGTCAGGAGTTCAAAGTTCAGGGCCCCAAACAGGAGTTACGGGTTCCGGGGTTCGAGATCCGAAACCCGAGACCCTGGACCCAAGACCCCAGACTTCAGACCATAACAGGATTGTATTCCCAGGAGACAAAGTTTGGAGCACGCCTGTCCGTGTCAAGGGGTGCTATGTGTCAGGCGAGGCTACCTACGCATCAGTGCTCTCCCAAACCAGCGGCGACCGCCTGGTTCTCCTGAGAGGTTTTTATGACCCCCAGCCAGGAGATGCAGTCATCGGCTATGTCTCAGATGTTAAATTCTCCGGCTACAATGTTGAAATCTTCCAGCCCTACCATGCATTCCAGTCATCAAAGGAGCTCAGGTTCGAATACAGCCTGGGTGAAGTTATAATCGCCAAGATAAAGGAAGTCAGCGAGACCCGCAGCGTCGACCTGGAATACCCAAAGCAGCTCAAGGATGGCAGGATGCTCAATGTGGAGCCGTTCAAGGTGCCCCGCATAGTAGGACGGAAAAATTCCATGATAAATTCCCTCAAGGACCTCACCGGGGCTGAAATCTACGTTGGCGCCAACGGCGTAGTCTGGTTCTCAGGCAAGAACAGCAGCCTTGTCATCAAGGCAATCAATATGATACGCGAGGAAGCCCATACCACAGGTCTTACCGAGCGTGTTGTGAAATTTCTCCAGGCCGAGACTGGCATTGAGAACTACACGCCCCGCGTCGATGAAGAGCCTGCAGGTGGCAGCTACAGCCGGTCACCTGGAGATGCCGGTTCTGGCAGCGGCGAGGGCAGGCGCTACGGCAGCCGCGACCGCTATGAGCACAGGGAGCGCGGTGGCGACAGGCCCAGGGACAGGGGTGGCGACAGGAGAAGTTACAAGCCTAGGGGCCAAGGTTACAGAAGGTAAAAGACAAATGATGGTTTCGAGTATGAACCAAGTGTCCGAAACTCAAAACCCGAAACTGTTAAAGGTGGATTTTATGGCAAAAAAGAAAGATGGTTTGAAACTTATCGTAGATGGAAAGCGCCTAGATGGCAGGGCTGCCGACCAGCTAAGGCCGGTGCGGATTGAGGCCCACGTGCTCAACGATGCCAACGGCTCGGCCTATGTGGAATGGGGAAAGAACCGTGTGCTGGCAGGCGTATACGGCCCCCAGGAATGCATACCAAAGCATGATGCATCGCCCTACGGAGCCCTGATTAAATGCAGGTACACCATGGCATCCTTCTGCTCACTTGAGGAGCATGGCAGGAGCGGCCCGAATAGGAGGAGCATTGAGATTTCAAAAGTGATGACAGACGCGTTCAAGAGCGTAATTTTCACCGAATATTATCCAAAGACCCAGATAGCTGTTTTTGTCGAAGTGCTGCAGTCTGACGGCGGCACGCGCTGTGCTGCCATAAATGCAGCAAGCGTCGCGCTTGTGGATGCAGGCATACCTATGAGGGACATGGTCACGGCAGTTGCATTTGCCAAGGTTGACGACCAGATAGTGATTGACGCCGCCAAGGAAGAGGACAATTTCGGCCAGGCTGACGTGCCTGTCGCAATTGGTGCAAACAGCAAGGAAATCCTTCTCCTCCAGATGGACGGCATCCTCTCAAAAGAAGAAATGCAGCAGGGCATGGAATATGCCTATTCGGCTGCAGAATATCTGCACAGGCTGCAGAAAGACGCGCTGGAGCGCGTGTTCACAACTACAGCGCAGGAGAAAAAGGAGACATTCTTGCGTATGTGAGAGCCCTCTTTCTTTATACAAGAAAGAGTCCTCGGGGAGAAAGAAAGTATAAGTGCAAGACTTGAAGACTAGCGCGTCATTAGACGCGCGGCAAGACAGCACCATCCGGTGTGCAAGACCTTAAGACATGTTAGGTGATTATGATGGTTGAAGTTTTAGGTGCAATCAAAAAAGAGACGCTTAAGGCGTTTCTTGTCAAGCAGGAAAGGTTTGACGGCAGAAAATTTGACGAGTATCGCCCAATCGAGATACAGCAAAATGCCGCCCCAAACGCAGAGGGATCAGCCCTTGTGCACCTCGGCAAATCCCAGGTGCTCTGCGGCATAAAATTCGGCGTAGGCGCGCCCTATGCAGACACTCCTGACGAAGGCGTGCTTTCCACCATGGTGGAGCTCCTGCCTCTTGCATCGTTTACATTTGAGCCGGGCCCTCCGAGCCCAGAGGCAATTGAACTGGGCCGCGTAGTTGACCGCGGCATCAGGAGCGCTAAGATAATCGACATGGGCAAGCTTAAAATTGACGATGAGCATGTGCTCATGCTCTACCTTGACATGTACGTGCTTGACCACGACGGCAACCTGTTCGATGCCTGCACCATGGCAGCAATGCGCGCCCTACTCGATACCCAATTACCCAAGGTCGAGGAAGGCAAAATCATCTTCGGCGAACACACTGGCAAGCTTGACGTGAGCGGCATCGTGACAACCTCCACTTTCGCCAAGATAGACGGCTCCCTGCTGTTGGATCCCACCCTTGACGAGCAGTTGGCCATGGACACCCGCCTGACAATCGGTGTTATGGGTGACAAGGCAGTTTCCATGCAAAAGGGGCTGAGCGGTGCACTTACTAGAGAAGAGCTCTTCCAGCTTCTGGACATAGCAAAGGCAAAGCACGGCGAATTGGTTAAATATATAAATCTGTGAGGGTAATTATCCTTCAGTAAACCTTAGACTTTAAACTTCAGACCTTAGGACGAGCCTTTTCTTTTTACAAAAAAGAATTGGATTTAGACCTATTAAGACATGTTAGGTGATTATGGATGGTTAATCTCTCAGTGAGGGGCGGTGCGAGCCTTAAGAAGAAATGGGTAGATGTCAGGCGCCAGAAGTCTGCCAAATATGCATGCCCTGCCTGTGGCAAAGTTAATGTTAAACGAAAGACATTCTCAGTATGGAACTGCAGGTCCTGCGGCGCAGAATTTGCAGGCGGCGCCAACGTGCCCAGCACACTGGTCGGGAAATCCATGAATCTGCTGCTTAATAAAGAAAGTAGTCGTGAATAAGATAATCGGATAATCGGATATTGCAGGTGGCTCCATGTACATATGCATGCAATGCAACAACGAAATGAAATCGCTGGAAGAGAAATTCGTGCGCTGCTCCTATTGCGGCTGCCGCATCCTGTTCAAGAAAAGGCCGCCCCTGGCAAAAGAAGTCTCCACAGACTAAATGTTTCGGGTTTTGAATGCGCCAACAGGCGCATCAGATGCGCTTACGTGCATATCTCGTGAGCACAGCTCACGATAGCTCGACATTGCAAAGCAATATCGATTCAGTTTCGGGTTTCGAAACTCGCAACCCGTAACTCGAAACTTAATGAATTTGCTCTCCCCAATACTTTTCATGTATTTCACTACAGGCAAAAAGCCAGACAAGGCTGCCCTTTCACTTGTAAACCAGCTAGCCTCGGCAGTTCCCAACTCTGTTTTGAGGGCCAGGGGTAGAAAATCCATTGAGAACATAGCCTCTGTGTGCAGGCGGCTTGCTATTTCGCGTGCGTGTATTGTACACTCTTCAGGGGATTTGTATTTTCTGGAAGTTGGCTTGAAATCGCATCAGTGGCTTCCCACAAAAATCAAGGTGGCAAAGGTGGTTAAAGCACAGAAAAAAGAACTGGAATTTGATGGGGAGGCATGCTTTGAGGCGGCGGGCCATGCGTCAAACTTGTTCGCATCCGATGGCTGTTTGGCAGGGTTTTCAGATGAGAAAGCCGTGTTGAATTCCACGGAAAACAAGCTCACATTCACTTACAAAAGGAAAAAATTGCTTGAATTGGATGTTTCCTATGAAAAAATCAAAGGCAAAGCATGAGTTCATCAATGAGCACAGGGATGAGTTAAGGGTCAGATGCAAAGACGATGCCCAAGCCAAGGCAGTCCATGCCGCGCTCTGCGGCAACAGCTACAACACCGCCCGTGTGCATGCAAAAGTTTCGAAAAGCGGGACGGCTGTTGTGGTTTCCATCAGTGGAAAAGATGCTGGCATTGTGCGCGCCTCGCTAAACGGCTACAAGCGCGCCCTCAAAATCATCCATGCGGTCGAGGGCGCCCTTTGACAAGCGTTAAAAAGAAGTTTTGATAAATATAATTTCAATATATGTACGCAAACCATTTAGTTTTAGATTTGTTTGGGGTGTTATTGAAATGGAAAACGAAGTTGAAAAGCTAGCCCTGGATTTCCAGCGCATGCAGTCGCAATACCAAATGCTGCTCGTGCAGAAGAACCAGCTCCAGCTCCAGGCCGAGGAAATCAAGCTCGCACTCGAGGAGCTCAAGAGCACCAAGGGCAAGGTCTACAGGAATGTGGGCACCATCATGTTCGAGGCTGACCGAGAATCCCTTTCCAAAGACCTGGCTGAGCGCCAGGAAAATATTGATGTCCGGCTGAAATCTGTTGCACAACAGGAAGCGCGGCTAAAGCCCCAGCTGGATGACATGAAGAAAAGGCTCGAATCCCTTATAGGTTCAGGTTGAGGACACCATGCCCATCGCGTCAGCAAGAAACTATCTCCAATCACTAGGCAGCAAGCCGGTCATGCTGGTCATTCACACCATGGCTGATTTGGATGCGCTCTGTGCGGCCTATCTTATTTACCGCTATCTGGCGAACGCATCCATTGTCGCCTGTGACCACCTCAACACCGAGGCAAAACTGTTTTCCGAGCATTTGGGGCTTAAAATACTCTCGGCATATCAGGTTGATTTCAAGAATTTCGAGGCTGTAATCGCCCTGGATGCGAGCAGCAGGGAAATGCTTCCCAACCTGACTGAGGAAATTGACCTGGTAATTGACCACCACCAGCCGCCTTCTGACCCCATAAAAGCAAGGCGTCATTGCGTGCAGATTGTGCCTTCGGCCACAGAGCTTGTCTGCGAAATCCTGAAGCCCATTTGGAAGCCTGATGTGAAAATGCTGGAAGCCGCCCTTGTCGCAATACTGTCTGACACATCATTCTTCAAAACATCTTCCTCCAGGACATTCGGCTATTGCTCTGAAATCCTTGCCCATTTGGAAAAAGAAGGCAGGGATTACCACGAAATAAGCTCCTTTGCCAACTCCTATTTAGACGATTCCCAGAAAATCGGGGTTGCGAAATCGCTGGGCCTATTGAAATACAAAATGATTGGCGATACCATCATCTGCAGTTCAACCGCAGGGCTCTACGAATCCCATGTGGCATCCGGGCTGATAGAGATTGGCATGGATGTGGCATTTGTCGCAAAAGGGTTGCCTCCCAGCGAAGGAGGCGGCTGCAAGGTCTCTGCCCGCGCAAATGCGCTCACCAACCTGGACATGGCAAAACTGATGGGAAAGCTCGGTGTGTTCCTGAACGGCGCAGGTGGCGGCCATTCAAAGGCAGCAGGTGCCACCTGTAAGGCAACACCGGAGGATGCTGTTAAAAAATGCGTTGAGCTTGCAACTAAGGAATTGGAAAAATAGGTAATATTTGTTAATGCTTGTGAGGTGTGTCTGATGAAAGCAATGGTTGTTGTTGGCGGGCAGTATGGCGATGAGGGCAAGGGCAAGGTGGTTTCCCATCTCGCTACAAATGACAAGCCAAATGTGGTTGCACGCGCAGGCGTCGGGCCGAATGCAGGCCACCAGGTCTGGGTTGACAACATAAAATTTCCCATGAGCATGCTTCCCTCAGGATTCGTTTACGAAAAGGCAAGATTGCTGATAGGCGCAGGTGTGCTGGTAAACCCCACCCGCCTCCTAAAGGAAATTGACGATCTCAAGATCGATAGGAAACGCGTGGGTGTGGATTCCCGCAGCACCGTCATTACACAGGCGCATATAGATTCCGAAAAAGGCACCGGCGCGGAGTCCGAGCTGTCAAACAAAATCGGCACCACCAAGACCGGTTGCGGGCCTGCAATGGCTGACAGGGTCAGGCGGGTTGCGAAGTTGGCAAATGATGAGCCTGTGCTCGCAGAATTCCTCACGGATGTGGCAAAGGAGTGCAATTCAGCCGAAAAGGTTCTTGTGGAGGCCACCCAGGGGTTCATGATTTCCCTGCTTTACGGCTGCTACCCATTTGTGACAAGCAAGGACACCTCAGCCTCAACCGCAGCTGCGGATGTGGGCATCGGGCCCCTCTGCGTGAAGGATGTGGTGATGGTTGTCAAATCCTACACCACGCGCGTGGGCGCCGGACCGTTTGCAGGCGAAATTACCAATGAGCGAGCTAAGGAGCTCGGCTATGATGAATACGGCACGGTCACAGGAAGGCAGAGGCGCGTGTCCGAATCGCTCAATTTCGACGAGCTGAAATACGCTGCGATGATAAACTCCGCAAACCACATCGCGCTCACCAAACTGGATACCAAATTCAAGGATGCGAAAGGCATCACCGTGTATGATGATTTGCCGTTCGCGGCACGCGAATTCGTCGAGGAAATCGAGGCGAAAATGAGCCTGCCGGTTTCATTGGTTGGCACAGGGCCGAATGTTAATGAGATTATTGACAGGAGATAATTCTCGCCAAGTTCTTAATCTTTAGATGCTTATCTAATTAACTATGTCTAATGCCATTAGTTGTCCTCCAATAAAAATCTTAAATATTAGGGGAAAGCCACCTCCAGCTTATCAATGAATTCAATTCAAGAAATGGCGAACTCAACCAATTTCTGGCGAAGGATGCGCTTGAATACCGGAAACTGCATTTGGGTATCACTTACCTGTTGTTATCTGAAGACAAAAGGCTTATTTTCTATATAACATCGGGTATGGGTGCCCTGAAAATACCGGATCTTGCTGATTTTGAGTTTCGCGGAAGGAAACTTAGGGAATACCCCAAAGAATTCCCTAACCAATTCCCTGCATTGCTCATCGGAAAGATTGCCACTGAGCACAGCCAGGAAAATAAGGGCGGAGCAACTTCACTGTTAAAATTCGCCCTGAACTTGGCGAATAAACTCAGGGCTAAGGTCGGTTGCGCCTATCTTGTAGCCCGCGTTTACCCTGAAAGCATTGATTGGTACAGGCAAAAAGGATTCAAAACATACGTCGGGAATATTGCAGAGAGGGAAACCATCCCCATGTATCTGGAGCTTTCTTAAGTCCTTATTATCCCTTTATACGCCTCTTTCCGTTTCCGCACGCGATTGAATCGACCTATTGGTCGATAGCGCAACAGCATAGCTGTTGATAGAGAATTACCTCGCTTCCCTTTACCTCGAATACAATCCTGTAATTCACAATCCTCTCGCTGTAGCAGTTCGGCTCGTGTTTAAGAGGTTTTGAGAGCAGCGGGTTCTCCTTTATGCGCTCCAATTTTTTTGCGACTAAATCCTTTATTGATTTATCCAGCTTTTCAAGTTCTTTGAGAAAGTCAGAAGTGGGGCGGAGGGTATATCGAATCGCGCTGTTGCGCGATCTGTTTTCGCTTTCGCGAAAATCTCGCAAGCCTGTTGCTTGCGATAGCTCTCGCAGATTTCGTCTGCTCAATTCCATCTATTTCCCCTTCAATGCCCTGGCCAGCTCCTTTTCGCCATAGAGCTTTCGCCTGCCATCTTCTTACTTGTCTTGCCCCCCAATGTATGCTACCATACCTCTTTATATCTTTTAAGGTGCAAAATTAAGAATGTAGGAATATCCTACTGATACTTTGATGGAAGGTGTTCGAGATGGATGTAAAAACCACAGTTATGTCGGAAAAAGGCCAGGTTGTAATCCCTGACCTGATTCGGAAGAAGCTGAATGCAACCAAAGGGACTATGTTCGCCGTGCTCGGCGAAAACGATACGATTTTGCTGAAAAAAATGCAACCACCTACCAAAGCCGAACTTCTGCGGGGCCTTAAAGCGCTAACCCGCGAAGTGACAGGCGAGCTGAAAAAGAAAGGGATAACCGAGGAAGAAGTGATTCGCATTGCAGTGGCAGGCAGGAGGAAGCAGCCGTGAAAGTAGTTCTTGATACGAACGTGCTAATCTCAGCTACGCTGTTCAGCGGCAGCTTGGCAGAGAAATTGTTTGATAAATTGCTCATCCACGGTGCTCAAATATATTGCTCAACTGCGATACTAAGCGAATATGAACTGATTGTCCGGAGAGATTTTGCTGAACACAGAAAACTTGTTTCTGTTCAAGAAAATTTGCATGTATTTATGGCAAGAATAATCCAAGCAGTTTGCCTGGTGGAACCGCGGGTGAAGGTAACTCTGGAGCGGGATCCCATGGATGCACATATATTGGAGTGTGCGCTGGCGTCTGCTTCTGATTATATCGTAACATTTGATGAAGACTTGCTAGAACTGAAAGAATATGAAAATATCCGCATAATCCATCCGTTAGAGATGGTGACTATATCGGAGAAAATTAAAAAAGAATAAATTCTTAATCATCCAACCTCAAACACAGCCACATCTCCCCTATCCGTGGTTTGGAGCATTTCCATCATTTTCATTTTCAGCCCTGCGCTCTCAATGCTTTCGCCGATATAAACTTTCTTTGTTTCCTTGCCTGAAGATGAGGTAAATTCCAGTTGGGCATATTTGCCAGTTCCAGCCACATAAATTACATCCTTGGCATAGGCTTTCACCCCGTTCACGCACATCTCGTCAAATTTGCCAATGCCGAGGCGCATATACATGGCAGAATTCACGCTCAGGCAGTTGCCTGCATATCCGATGCCAATCTCCTCAATCAGGTAATTGTCGTCATTGTTTCTCACAAGCACAAGGTTCTGCACTGGCACAATCTCAGTTCCGCTCTTCAGTTTCGTGTTTTCCATTACAGACAATAGGCTTCCCTGCGCATTGGCCATGCTTCTGATGTCATAGCTGTCAATGGTGTAGGTTTTCCCAAGCAGGCTGAATCCCAATTGCTTGGCGGTTTTCTGGAAATTGCCTCCTGAGCCCAGAATTATCGGCTCGATCACGGTGCCCTTTGCAAATATGGTGTTGAGCATTGTTATCCTCTCGCCCTGAATGGTTTCTGTGACATAGGCTACTGGCAAGAGGGTTGGTTGATTTTGGGCGATGATTTGTGTGTTGTTTTCCGCTGGCGCAGGTGGCGTGGCATTTGGCTGGGCGGCAGTCGGATTTGTTGGTGGCGTAATCGGCGTTACAGGGGGTGTTGTGGGTGAAGTTGCCGGCGGTTGCTGCCCAGTGCACCCCAACATCATAACCGATGCCAAAACCAAAAGTGTAAATATGAAATAGATATTTTTCATCCCATCACCCGCAAACACATTTCAACTATTTATCGGGAGGCCAAGAGAATTGAATGCACCAGTTGGCGCATAGCTCGAAAAGTCCTGCGGGACTTTCCGATACCACCTGCTTCGCAGGTGGATGGATTGGCAGTGGTCTCACGAGAATTCAAGGACAACA
>MNVF01000103.1 GCA_001871535.1 Candidatus Micrarchaeota archaeon CG1_02_49_24 | reverse complement strand
GATTTTCCGAAGAGCCTCTCTCGCTGATGCGAGAGACCCTGCACAATGTGCAGGGTATGAAGGCTCATTCGGAAATCCAGTTTTCGCTTGATAGCGAAAATCTCAAGGGCAGTTGTCCTTGAATTCTCGTGAAGTTGGCGCTTGGCATTCATCCCCGCCCGAAGGGCGGGGTATTCTGCCAACTTCACGATAAACATGCTTGAAGAAAAATTTTCCGGAAAAGATTAATTACTATCCTATTTTATTGTCTTCAGCAGGTCTGCCTTGGTGACAATACCCACATATTTGCCCTTATCCACCACAATCACTGCGCTGTCCGTATGGAGAAGGGGGGTTATGGCGGAGGTAGGGATGCCGATTTTTACAGTGGGAAATGGCTGCCCCATCACAGCCTCGACGGCAGTGGCTTTCCAATCCCTGCCGGGCTCCTGGGAGAATCTGTGGAGCAGGCCGTCTTCGGTGATGCTACCCACTATCTGGTTGGTGCTTGTTATGACGGGCAGTTGGGAAATCCCATGCTTGCGCAGTAGCTCAACCGTATGGGAAACGCTTGTGGCTGGCGCAACGTGGATGATTGACTTGGACATTATGTCCTCGACCTTGTGGCTGGTGCGGTTCTCAAGGACCTCCAGGGTTTCGAGCACGCTCCGAATCTTGCTGTAGCCAGGGTCGATTTTGCCGCTTTCTATCTTTGCTATGAGCGATTGGGAAACGGCTGAGTATTTTGCGAGCTCGGCCTGCTTGAGCCCGAGCCTGAGGCGCCGTTTCTGGATGTCTGTCAAATCCGGGAGCATGCCATCACCTGAAATGGATTAAGAATAAAATATATTAAAGCATATTCTTTTTGGAATCAGAACTTTTCGCTATGCATAATGCTTTCGAGGGTGCGTTTTTGAATCGACCTGTTGGCCGGTTGAATGCTGCTGTTGCAGCATAGCTCGCCGACTGTTGTCGCCGATCGCCTGTTGGCATTTCTCCTGTTGGAGAAATTCTCGATGACTGCTGTCATCGATAGCTCTCGCATGCCCTGCATGCCCGATTCTTTTTGGGAGGAAGACGCGGTAGAATAACCAACTGCAATGAGCGCCAATGGGATAATGCCTGCTGGCAGGTTGCACTCGCGCCTGAAAAAAGAAACCTGCTCTTCTGTGGAAACCGGGGTGGTCATAACCAGGCTGCCGAGCCCTAGGGCAGTTGCCGCAAGTAGCAGGTTTTCGGTGGCAAGGGCAACTGAGATAATATCGCGTGTGGCATCTGATTTGGTACAGGCGAGGATGAGAGTCGCATTTTCCAGGAAGGATGTGTCCTGCTTGTAGAGGGTGAATTTCGAGCGGGCAGCATCATAAAGCACGCGGATTTGTTTCTTTTTCACCTGATCGGCAATCACCACGAACTCCCAGGGCTGCTCATTGAGGGCGCTGGGCGCCAGGCGGGCGGCATCCAGCATTTTGGCAAGAAAATCCGCAGGCACTTCCTGTGCTTTGAAGGAGCGGATTGAGCGCCTGTTTTTTACAGCATCGAAGAAATCCATGGAAACCACCAATGTTAAACCTACCAAATAATTTAATTAATTGGTTGTGTATTAAAATTATCTACTTTGATGCTGTTTGAAACAGGGGTGCATTGTATGGTGAAGGTTGCAATCAATGGTTTTGGGAGGATAGGGAGAAATGTTTTGCGCGCGGCTTACACGAAGGGCATATTCGGGAAGAAGTTCGACCTTGTTGCAATCAATGACCTGACGGACTCCAAGATGCTTGCCTACTTATTGAGATATGACAGCATACATGGAAGATTTAGCGGGGAAGTTTCGAGCAAGGAGGGCAAACTTGTCGTGGACGGGATCGAAATACCGATTACTACCGAGAAGGACCCTGCAAGCCTGCCCTGGAAAAAACTGGGCGTTGATGTGGTGATAGAAAGCACAGGATTTTTCACCGAAGTGGCAAAAGCACAGGCGCATATAACCGCAGGCGCAAGGAAAGTTGCAATTTCAGCCCCTTCAAAGGATGCAGCCTGCAACATAGTGATAGGGGTGAATGAGGAAACCTACGATACGGGGACTGACCATGTGGTTTCCATGGCATCGTGCACCACCAATTGCCTCGCGCCCATGGCAAAGGTGCTGGAGGAAAGCTTCGGCATTGAACGGGGATTCGTCAATACAATCCACGCCTATACCAATGACCAGAAAATCCATGACCAGCCGCATAAAGATTACAGGAGGGGCAGGGCTGCTGCGCTCTCCATCGTGCCCACGAGCACAGGCGCGGCCAAAGCCATTGGGTCAGTGATACCCTCGCTGAAAGGAAAACTGGACGGGCTGGCATTGCGCGTGCCAATCCCGGACGGCTCAATAACAGACCTGACCTGCGTGTTGGGGAAGGCTGCAACCAAAGAGGAGATTAACGGCACGTTCAAAAAAGCAGCGGCCGTCAGGATGAAAAATATCCTTGAATACAATGAGGATGAGTTGGTTTCTGCGGACGTGGTCGGCAACCCGCACTCGTGTGTGTTTGACAGCAAGCTCACCTATGTGAATGGCAATGTGGTGAAAGTGATGGGCTGGTATGACAATGAGTGGGGATACAGCAATAGGCTGGTTGAGCTCGCAACTAAGATATTATAGAGGGGTAAGATAAGCCTCCAATTCCTTTTGCCAGCTTATTCCGTTTAATGTAATTTTTGATTTTTTGTTTGAAATAAACTTGATTATTTCTTTTGCTACTTGTTTTGCTGTCAATTTAGAAGTGTCAAGCTCGCATACTTTTTGTTTGGGGTAATTTTGCTCTGACAACTGCGTTGAATAATCCAGCATCTCTGCAATAATGTTCTCTTCAATTAATTTCCAGCTCTTTTCTTTTTTCATCAATCTTTTTCGCAGGACTTCTGGCGAGCAGCGCAAAACAACGCAATAATCGCAGGGAAGTTTTATTTCACAGAGGAGATGTCCTTCAACGATGCATTCGTTTTTTGATTCTTTGATTTTTTCAGCGATCATTTTTTGCAGTTTTTTCAAATCAACGGAGTATCTTTTTTTCCCGGCAATTTTCTTACAATCAGTGCATGCTCTGCCGCAGATTGCGATTTCATTCGCACTGATGTATTCAAACCCGTGTCTGGCAAGCTCTTTTGCAACTGAGGTTTTACCCGTGCCGGGGTTGCCGGTCAAAACGAGTTTCATTTCACTAACCCTTCCCTTTGATGTATTCGCCAAATAAAGGACTGGATTAAATGGATTTGAAGCTTTCGGCGCACCTAGCTGGTTTTCCATAGTATAATGGTGCCATTATAATATACAAATTTAACTGGGCGGCCCGATTAGTCTCAGAAGTCACCTAGCTTCTTCTGTGCTTTAGAGCAGGCCGGCTTTTTTGTTGTTAGTATTGGCAAAAATCAGGTCTTTGTAGCCCTGTGCTTTCCAGGCATCAATGACCGTCTGTGCTTTCTCTGGCTTTACGAGCGCGTGAAAGGCAGGCCCTTTGCCGCTGAGCCCACACATCTCGGCACCCGCATCCAGCGCAAACTCGACTATCGAATCATCATAGCCGAAAACCTCGCAATAGGCTTTGGTGCTGAGCCGCATTGCCTTGTAGAAATTGTCGTTCACCGCCCATTCATAGGCGCGCCAGATGCGCTCTTTTATAGCCCCGAACATCTCCGGCTTCATCTTGCCTGAAAATGCAGTACCCTTGCCCAGCCAGATGAGCACTTGATAATCTGGGACTGGCATGTGCTTGACAAGGCGGTTCTCATTGTTATCAGTGACATTGAACCCGCCCAGATAGCAGGCGCATGCATCATCATAGGCGCCGGTCATGGTTACGCCCGCTGCCTTAGAGGCCAGTACTGAAAGGTTAAGCACATCATATTCCGGGAGGCTGCGGGTGAGGCCATTGAGGGCTTCCATCAATGCCAGCGAAGTTGAGGAGGAGCTCTTGAGGCCTTTTGCAGGGGGGATGTTTGTCTCCACTGAAACATCGAAGCTGTAGAAGGGCTCAATGCCCTGGGAGGTGAAAAATTCGAGTATGCCAGCCCTTATAAGGGTGTCTGGCACTTTGAGGGCTTTGCCAGCAGGGCTCCGGGCAGTGTATTTGACCTTGAACTCGCCCTGCCTGGTCTTCAGCTTAAGTTTTGTGTAGAGGTCAATGCCAAAGGCACATCCCTGGGAAGTCGCCATGGCATTGATGACAGTACCTGCGCCATAAGCTATTGCTGAAGATTCGGTGCGGGAGAAGAGGTCCATGGGATAGTAAAGGGAATTAGATTTTTAAGTTTGAGATTTTACGAAAACCAGTTGGGGGTTATTGAATATAGTTCAACAGCACATCGTGCATCCCAACTGCGACCTCATCAGGCACCTTCTTTCCTATGAACAGCTCCAGCGCCTTCACCCCCTGGGCTATGAGCATGCGCTCACCTGTAATGCAGTTGCATTCCCTCACTGCCTTGCTGATGAGTGGAGTGTCTATCGGAGTGTAGACCACATCAAAGACCAGCAGGCCCTTGGGGAATTTCCTGGGCAGGTAGGGTATATCCGAGCCAGAAGGCGAGCCGTGCATGCCGATGGTGGTGGTATTCACAAAGAGAGTTGCCGCTGCCAGGCGGGACATGCTCTCCAGGCTCAGGGGCGCTGACTTGCACCCGAATGCCCTGGCAAGCGCCTCTGCCCTATCCAGTGTGCGATTGATGATGGTGACGTCTGCGCCTGCCTTTTTCAGGCCATAGACAATGGCACGCGAGGCGCCGCCTGCCCCAAGCAGGATGCACCTGGCTCTCTTGAGTTTGACCGTCTTCCCTAGGATGGGCACGATTGCGCCGTCTGTGTTGTAGCCCATAAGCTTTCCTTTCCGGTTGACTATGGTGTTGACTGCACCGATGTTTTTTGCCTCAGGGTCAACGGAATCCAGGGACGGGATGACTGCCTCCTTGTAGGGCACAGTCACATTGGCACCGGCAAACCGCCCGCCGCGAAGCATGCCAAGAATATCGCCCAACTGGGTATGGTCGGCGCGCAATTTTAAATATTGGATATTTAACTTCATCTTCCTGAGTGCGAAGTTCTGCATCTTAGGGGAGAGGGAATGATAAACCGGATTGCCAATGACCAGTATGAATTTTGTGTTTGGGTTGATTGCCGCAAAATCAAGCTCTGAATAGAAATCGAGCAGGTCGCTATGAACGAGCTGGCCCGGCGCAGTGGCTGATTTCGCATCCAGCGCGCCAAATGTTAGGTACGAGCCGTCAATGGGTGCAAGAATGCGCGAAGCAATCCCCTTGCCGCCCATGCAGAAGCAGATAACGCGAATGTTTTGCTTCTTTGCCAATGCCAATAATTTGCTTGGCACGTTATTGTCTGATTGTTTGGTTGCAGTGAAAACTATTTTTTTGATGGCTGACGGGGCGGCCTTGTGCATTGCCTTAAGGATGGCTTCGGATTTTGGGTTTTGGGTTTTGGGTCTTGAGTCTTGCAACACTGGACTCTGGACTCCGGACCCTAGACCTTTGGGGTTTCTGAACCCTGGACTCCGAACTGGTTGGATTGTAGGTTCTGTGAGGTGCGCTGATAGGATTACTTCTTTCTTCTCTTTTGCGAAATTGGCCAGGAGCGCTGCCCTGTGCTTTGAGGAATATTCGACATCGACAAAATCAAACCGGGGGGCAAGGGATTTGAACAGCTCAACGCGCTTGAGGTCGTCTGGGAATTTGCCACCTTCCGCAGTGGTGCGGATAGTGAGGATTGTTTTTTGGCTGTTGGCGCACGCATGATTGGCTAGTTGATGGGTGGCACTGGCAAGCTCCTGCTTCCAGGAGCCGGGGGTGCGGCCCTCGCAAAAAAGGTCTGCCCTGAACTCGATGAATTCGCACCGCGGGTCAATAGCTGACAACTGACTCGGATTTGTCAGGGAGACGCAAACATTCGCAACCATGGAAGTTCACCTTGGGGGGATAACGGTTAGTGGGGTTTTGATTCGTTCACGAAGAATGCCATCATGTTATTCACAATGGGAACAATATATATTGCGAGCGCTACTCCAGCAAGCAGTCCGGTGAGCAGGCGGATAAGGTTCGTGCTTTCATAAAAGCCAATTATGGGAAGTTGGTAGCCGAGCGTGCCGGCAAGCTGGAGCGTGCCGTCAATGCCCAGGGGTGTAATGGCGAGCACGAACCAGAGCATGTTGGGCACGTTCAGGCTACGGGTGCCAAAGAGGAATGGGTAGGCAATCAACCCCAAGAGCAGGGATACATAGATGCCAACATCTCTTGCACAGACAGGGAGCTTGTAGCCCACATCTGCGCCGTTTAGTATGGAAATTATTGAATAATCGCTTGGGAAATATGTGCCATTTTGGGCAGTGCAATCCCCAAAATAGTAGCCATTGGCACCCTGAAAGATACAGTTTGAGCGGGTGATTTTTTGGTGGCAGAGGAAATGACCTGCCTCATAAAAAGGAAGGGTGGATTCGATGCCTGAGAACGCAAGGAAGGGGGTTAGAAACACATAGGCATTGAGCAGGATGGCAAGGCCTAGCAGAGTTAGGTATAGCGGGCTCAAGCCAGGTGGTTTTGGCAGTATTACATTCGTCATTTTTTGGCCAACTCCTTATCTACGGCATCCCTAAGGGTTTCGTAGGTTTGAACGCCCACAAAGGCCTGGTTGTTTATTATGAAGGTGGGTGTGGCATAAAGGTTTATCTCCTTGCTTTCCGTTATCATCAGGTCGATTTTTGAGGAATATTTTTTGGAGGCGTAGCATTCGCGGAACTGACCGTTGCCAATACCCATGTCGCTGGCAAGGGAATACAGAATGGATTCCATTGCTGTCTGTGAGGAGGCGCCCACAATATCCTCCTGCCTGGAGAATAGCTTGTCCTTATACGCCCAGAATTTATTCTGCTCGCCTGCGCATTCGGCAGCAAGGGCCATCTGGTAGGAATAGTTATGGGTTGGGATGGGTGATGTTTTGAAAACGTATTTGATGCGCGTGCCATAGTCTACCAGGAGCCTGGCAACTGCAGGCTCGTTCAGCTTGGTGTACTTGCAGCTCATGCAGCCGAACTCAACCACGCGCACGGCAGCTGATTGGTTGCCATAGGGGTTTCCGGTGTCTGAGACAGCACCTGCTGATGGCGACAGGGCGCTGCCGATTATGCCAAATGGGCAGAATTCATTCGAATCTGGCCCGTTGCAGTTGCCGTAAACCACATAGGCATAGATTCCATAGAGAGAATAGGCAAAGCTTGCAAGCATCAGAATGGTTAGGAGGATGGAAAAAAGTTCAAATTGCTTGAATATCACAGCTGCCAGTGGCGGGTAGAACATGAAAAGCTTGGTGGTTTCCGCCTTGAGCCTGACATCTAACGCACCCTCGCATGGCCTGAGCGTCATCTTCAGGAAGACGCACTTGAAAGCCTCTTTTGCAAGGGGGCGGTATTTTGCCGAGAAGAGGCTGAGCGCAGCGAATACAATAAGCGCTAGGAAACATAACATGGGATTAGATTTGCCTGAAAATCTTTTATAACCCACCTGTTTGGGTTGGTTTGTTTGGTACACTTACGCGATTCCAGAACCTACATAAATAAAAATACTTGATATATCAGATTTTCCGAGGTGCTCTAGTTGAATATATTTGGAGAGAGACCCCTCACAAAGAATCAGAAGTTGCCCAAATCACCTGTCCCGCTTTGCAAGAAAATCGCTTATTGCTTCGAGGGCTTGGCGCGAGGACGTGGGCTTGAGCTTCTTTAACTGGCGCTTGGCATTTTCAATGAACGTTAAGGCTATCTTATCTGCATATGCGATGCTTCCTGTGCTTTTCATTATAGCAATAGCTTCCTTTATTTCCAGGGGCTTCATGGTGTTTGAAGAAAGGAGATAGATGAGCCGCTGTTTCTGACTGGGGGAGCAATGCGCCATGGAATGGATGGTCATGAGGGTGCGCTTGCCTTCCGTAATGTCGCCGCCAATTTCTTTTTTATATTTATCCTCCTCTCCAACCAGGTTGAGGATATCATCGCGGATTTGAAACCCGATGCCTGCGAGCCTGCCGTATTCGGACAGGGCAGCCACCTCTGATTTCGAGCCGCCTGCCAGAAAGGCGCCAACTTCACAGGCTGCGGCTATGAGCGCGGCGGTCTTGCCACACGCCATTTCAAAATAATCCGACTCTGAGATATCCCAACTACCACCCCGAATCCAGGAAAGCTCGACTGCCTGGCCCTCCAGCACCTTGGTGAATTTTGAAAGCAGCATTTCCTGTGCTTTGAGGATAATCCCCCTATCCGGTTTGAGCCTGAACAGGGAAGCCCATACCATCATGAACATGCCGTCCCCTGCGTTTATAGCAATGGGTATGCCTTCAATTATGTGGACGCAGGGCAGACCGCGCCTGAGTTTTGAATTGTCCATTATATCATCATGGAGCAGGGTAAATGAGTGGAACAGCTCAATCGAAGCTGCCGCAGGCATGACCTCGGATTCCTTACCGCCCACTGCGCTTGCTGCCAACATACAGAGAGCTGGCCTGAACCGCTTGCCTCCCCTTGAGAGAAAATCCTTGATAACCCCATAAACCTCGAGGGGCTCCTTAGAGGGAATGAGCGCATTCATGAATGCATTTGTTTTTTCTGCGTGCGCTGCCAATAGGGATTTGACATCAATTTTTGAAGCCACATTTGCCATAGAATCACATTATACCAAATATTTTTTCTTTATCTTTTCTATACCTATCTGTTCAATAAGCTTGCCCAGGCGCGGGCCTTTTTCCTTGCCGATGAGCGTGAGATAAATATCCCGGAACAGGTCTTTCGGCGCAATCCCCTTGGCAGTGGCGAAATCATAGACTGACGCGTGAACTGACGCGGCATCCTGGTTTTGCCTGAGTGATGCAAAATACCCGGCCACCAGGGGCTTTGCCCCGGCAAAGACAACTTTGAAATCATATTCCTCAGGCACTAGCTGGTTACCTATCCAACTTTCCACATAAGAATCAAGGGTGGAATCCCCGCCCCTGCCGCTGGATATCTGGTAGCTAATCAGCGCATTGGTGAATCGTTCGTAGATTTTCTCATGGCGGTCTGAGGCCAGCATAAGCGCAATCGCTTTTTTCCGCTCGGAGCGGTCAAGGCCTTCACTCCCGCCAGCCATATACCTGTCGTAGAACTGCACTGATGCCTCATACTCGCGCATCATCTGAAGAAGTGACTGCCCGGTGAGATCGATTTCCTTGTTCTGCTCCAGGTCTGAGCGCAGGAGTGCATAGGTTATCATCTCTGCAGGCAGTAGGGAGGTTAGGTCTGCAAGCGTCAGCCCGATGCCAAGCGATTTCGAATATTTTTTGCCCTTCAGGAGAATGAAGCCGAATTTGTAGGCAATGATGCCATAGTTGAAGAATTTTGCGAGGATTTCCCTGGCGGTGTCGCAGCTGCCGCCTTTTGTCATATGGTCAAGGCCTGCGCCTTCCACGTCCACATTCAGGAAATGCTGGCGGCTGGGCCAATCCAGGCGCCAGGCAAGCTTGTAACTGTGGTCTGAGAGAGAATTTTTGCCAATGCAACCACAGCCCTTATATTCGCCCTTGTCTTCACAGACGTATTCGTAAACATATTCATTATTTTCAATCACCAGGGATAGCACGCGTGTGGTGGCAATCTTCCCGCATTTGCAGATGGGCATTATTGGGAACCAGCTTTTAGGAAGGGTGCGGCCCGAGGTTTCCTGGAGAATTTGTTTGGTTTCCCCAAACCGGCCTATGTATGTTTTGGCATATTCATCATACCTGCCTTCTATGTAAAGCACAGGGCTCTTCAGCAATTTGGCCTTGACGCCAAACCGCTCAATTATTCCCAGGAGCTCGTTCAGGTAATGGTCGCCATAGGAATTGCAACAGCCGAACGGGTCTGCTACCGAACAAAGCGGCTTGCCCAATTCAGGTGTTAGTTTTGCCGCATGCCCCCGGGCCGAAGCTGGAATCTTGTCAAATGCATCCAACATATCTGCAATAAAAAGGAATTCTGACTTTATCTTTTGGGTTTTGAGGAAACGGGAGATGGCATGGGGATAGAGCACTTCACATAATGTGCCCAGGTGAGCCGGGCCGGAAGTGGTGATGCCGGAATTTATTATGAGTGGGTTGCCGTTGGATATCTTTTTACTACACTTGAACTTCAACTCGTCGGCCAGATGCTCTATACTATGTTTTGAGATATTGTGCATGGAGTAGTATTATTACTCGAAACTGTTAAAATTAGGTGTTCTGTGTGGAGCATAATGGGCAATATTCTTTTAAACACTCATTGACTAATCATAAATATATCTAGATATTAAGATATGTTAGGGGGCGATGGTATGAGCATGAGACTTTCCAAACTTTACGGGATGGATATATTCACTGATTCCGGCAAGTTCCTTGGCAAAGTGCAGGAAATCGTTTTGGATTTGGAGAAAGGCGTTGTCCTAAGGCTGCTCCTTGAACCGATTTCAGCGGCAAACAAGGATGACGTAACCAGGCAGCTCAAGGAAAAGAGCGTCCTTTACAAAAGCGTGAAATCCGTAGAGGATGTTGTGGTTGTCAGTAAGCCGGTAAGTGTTGAGTTAGAGTAGGCAACTGAGAATTCTGCTTTTTCTTTATTTTCTCATACCCATCTTCTAGGCTATAGCTCTGGGGTGTGAAATATATTAACTGTTATAGTGAAAAGATAAGGGAGCCCCCACACTTCCACTAATCTTGGTGAGTGTTAACAAACTTGCTCGATGTGCCTGCACTTTACTTTATATACTTTGGATTCAGTGGCGTATTTTTTGAAGAAGGTGTCCAACAGTTCTTCCGCGGAATTGTCGAACACCAATACAGATTTTGTTCTGAAGTCCGGTTTGCCTTTCAATCTGTTGAGGTTGTAGTAAAACCTTCTTTTAAGTGCGTTGAACTGACGCTCGTTTGAAAATTTTAAATCAAAAAAATAAACAATCATATAATCACCAAAAACAAATCAACAATGTATCTATAGATACATAACAAACATATAAACCCCAACCCTATTTATATCCTCCATATTATAGGAAGTGTGGGGTCCCCCAACCCACATTTAAATACGAAAATTTCGCCTCGTGTTTTATAAACCTACATCGGCAAAACAAATAACATCACAATTTACATCTAATTATCCGGAGGCCAAGAGAATTGAATGCACCAGTTGGCGCATAGCTCGAAAAGTCCTGCGGGACTTTCCGATACCACCTGCGAAGCAGGTGGTGGCTCTTCGCAAAATCTGATTCAGCATAGGTTAGCGGGGTAGGGTAGTTTGGAGTGCCCGCTGGGCTCATAACCCAGAGATCGATGGTTCAAATCCATTCCCCGCTATTTTTATTTTATTCCCAACTAACCCTATCATGGCTAATATATTTATTGCATTGGGCTCCAACAAGGGCAACCGGCATTTCAACTTACAAACAACCACAACCAAACTCCAATCCCATGTAAATGTGTGTTTCAAATCCCCTATCTATTCAACAGTGCCTATTGGTATGGGGGGCAAGCGTGTTTTCAACCAAATCCTTTTTTGCCAAACAACACTTTCACCCAAACAACTATTGAATAAAACACAGGAAATCGAGCGCTCGCTCGGCCGTGGGCCTGATGAGAAAGGCAAATCCCTTCCCCGCGCAATAGATATCGATATCCTGACCTATGGCGGCCGCCGAGTGCGACTACCCACAATCATCCTCCCCCACCCAAGGATGTTCCTGTGTTTTTTTGTCCTCATCCCCCTCAACAACCTGCTTATCACCTTGGAACGGAAAAAACCATCCTTATTTTCTCAAATAAATAAGTCCTTTGTTAAAAAAGTATTCACGGCAAGAAAAGCGCTTCACGTTCCAAAAAATGCAATCCGCACGATAGCATGATACACCCGGCCATTCAATCAACACTCCAGAACCTGCGATTCCTAAAGAATTCCTGCTGGGCGTCATATATTGTTATAAACAACCCATCCATATCCCTGTGTTTTTTTGCCAGTATCTGCCTGGCTTTTCTCGGGCCTATCCCAAGCACTGACAACACAACCACTGCATCCCACCCATAGGCAGAAACCAAATCAGCGGTTTGCTTTCCGTATTTATTGATTATCTGTGCCCTCCTCAACAATCCAGCGTAGTAGATATATTTCGCGCCGCAGGAAGGGCATTTGGGCAACTGCTCCAATGTTGAAAGTTTTTTGTAAAATGGCGTTCCACAGTGCATGCATCCTAATTTAGCCATCAATTCCATGGTTTCTTTCATCAATATGCCTGCAAGCTCCTGTTTTGGCACTTCTGTCTTTTCAGGCACGAACATGTTCTGCTGAAGGCCCGCCCTACCGAAAACAGACGGCGGATTCTGCAGTCGTGTGATTCCGATCTCCCCTGTGGCAAGCTTCTCTAATGTTTGCACCGCGCAGGCTGCATCAAAGTACTGCCTAAGCACGCTTGCCATAGTCTCCAAATAGACTGGTGTATCCTTAAATGTCTTTATTATCTTTGGATGCACCCGCCTCCACCTTGTGAACAGCCCGAACATAACCGCAACATGGCTGAATGAACGGGCAAATAGGGGTGAATTCCCGATGCTTGCGATTAGAATCTCCCGTGGCTTCTTTATGCTTCGCAATGCCGTCTCAACAACAGCTTCATCAAAGTCTGCCGGTGTGTCAAACAGGATCCTGTAGCTGTCAGCGGCATGCCCTATCCGTTTGCCAACCGTGCTGGTCATCAATTCGGAAACAATCCGCGCAATGGTCGTGTTTATCCTGTCGCCAAAACAGGTATGGAGCATTATGATTTTCCTACCCTCAACGGCAAACGTCTCAAGCTGGATTTCATCCAACGCAAACCGGTTATCCTTGTTTTTCCAATAACCCTTGGCGATTTGTGCAGTTTCCCAACTCACCGGTATCTCCTCCCCAACCCAATCCGGGATTACCAAGAGCGCACTGCTGGTTTTTTCCACAAGCACTTTATCCTCCTCAAACCTGACCACTACCCAAGCCTCTCCCCGGGAGAGTATTACCATCCCCCTCTCAATTCTAGCAAGGAATGATTCATCCACCGACACGATTTCCCTGTCCGTCCTGATGTTCACCAGGTGCACCTTGGTTTCCTTTGGGATGGATGAGATATTGGAGACAAAATACACTCTCCCCCTCCGCCTGTATCTAATACACCCCTGCTCATACCAGCAGATGTGTTCCTCAGCCAATTGCTTCACAATGGCTTCGAACATCCCAAACTCCATGGTGAAACAGGCCGACCTCCGGAACACATCGTAGAGGTAGTGCGCCTCGAGAGTGCCATATTCAAGGAGCGCTCCTATTATTTGATGGGCCGTGATATCAAGCGCGTTCCTTATGGCGCACTTAGGCTCGAGCTTTTTGTGGGTGAGCTGTTTCACAATTGCAGATGCCTCAAAATATTCCTCCAAACCAGGCACTATGATATGCCCGTTTGACACTCTCTCAAGGCCATGGCCTGCCCTACCCAGCCGTTGGAGCAGCCGCCCGACTGCCCTGGGCGAACCCACCTGGATAACCAGGTCCACATCCCCTATGTCCAGCCCGAGCTCCAGCGAGGACGTTGCCACGAGGCATCGCAGCAACCCATTTTTGAACCTGGATTCTGCCTCTGTTCTGATTTGCTGGGCAAGTGACCCGTGGTGCACCTCACAATCCAGGCCCAGGCTTTTCAGTTTATAGGTCAACTCCTCGGCACCCCTGCGCGTGTTAATGAAAACCAGCGTCTTCTTTCCACGCGCCAGCTGGATTACTTTCTTTGGTGAATTCCTGGCCACCAACACATCCACGTTATGTTTTTTTCCTTCCCGGGTATCAATCAATTCACACTCCCTGTTTCCAAATACCATGGCAGCAGCTTCTTCTGGCAGGGCCAGGCTGGCTGAAAGCGCAATGCGCTGGAAGTTTTGGTTTCTCATCCCCAACCGCTCGAGGAAAAGGGAAAGCTGGAACCCCCGCTTGCTGTCCACTAATTCATGGACTTCATCCACCACCACATACCGTATCTTCGGCACGAGTTTCGAGATGTTCTTGCCGAGTGTTATGCCCTGAAAGGTTTCAGGGGTGGTTATCATCACATGGATGTGGCGCTTGCCATGTTTGTGTTTCTCTGCGCTTGAGGTGTCGCCGTGCCTGACTGCCAGCTCAAGCCCGAGCTTTTCACACCACCATTTCAGCCGCTCATTGATGTCGCGGTTGAGCGCCCTCAGTGGGGTTACATAAACACAGGTTTCCTCTCTCCCCTCTTCCTGTGCTTTCTTCAATCCGTCAAACACTGCAAGCATGGCTGCCTCGGTCTTCCCAGCGCCTGTTGGGGCGATGATTAGCGCATTGTTTCCACTGGCGATGGCAGTGTATGCCTTTTCCTGGGTGGGCGTCAGCCGGCCAAAGCGTTCCATGGCCATTTTCAAGGCTGGTGTGATAAGTGTCATTGTATCAATTTAATTTTTGGGGGATAAATTGGTTAAATCTCTTCAGATGACATACGGGTGGATACCATACCATTGAGCCCGCCTGCTGCCTCCTTCCTTACTTGTGGATTTTCCGATGTCAATTTCATCGCAAAATGGCGGATTGCACCGGTCAAGTCCACTGCTGGGTGCCTGACAGCATCTTAAGTGCAAGATACAATCTGGCTGCTAATACAACCTGGTTTGGCATCGTGTCACTCTTATTTAATATGCCATTTGCAACGTCTGAAATGGTTATCGTGAAGTTGGCAGAATACCCCGCCCTTCGGGCGGGGATGAATGCCAAGCACCAACTTCACGAGAATTCAAGGACAACTGCCCTTGAGATTTTCGGAAAGTCCAGCAGGACTTTACGAGCTATCTTCCAACTGGAAAGATTCAATCGCTATCAAGCGAAAACTGATTTTCGAATGAGCCTCATACCACCCAGCTTGCGGGTGGTTTGAATCGACCTGCTGGTCGATAGCCCGACGCCTGCTGGCATCGATCGCCTGCTGGCTTTTCACCTGCGGGTGAAAATCTCGTCGACTGT
>MNVF01000032.1 GCA_001871535.1 Candidatus Micrarchaeota archaeon CG1_02_49_24 | reverse complement strand
TTGAATGCGCCTGCGGGCGCATAGCTCTCGCAAACTCTTGTTTGCTCAATGCCATGCCAGGGCAGTTTACTACCCTGGTCGCTCCAAAATTTCAAGGGTGAATGCCAATTCACTCCGCGAGAATTTGCAAGCTTTGCTTGCGAGATTTTCGCTATCAAGCGAAAACTGGATTTTCGAATGAGCCTCATACCGCCCAGCTTGCGGGCGGTTTGAATCGACCTGCTGGTCGATAGCTCAACAGCAGAGCTGTTGATGGCTCTTCGAAAAATCTGATTCCGCGAAGACCTTTTTCTTGACAGGATGATGGGCGGGAAAAAATCAGGGGTTTACGTAGACATTGGCGCAAATCACCCGGTGCGCGGGAACAATGCTTACAGGTTTTACGGAATGGGCGGGTGGCAGGGAATCAATATAGAGCCAACCGCCGAATGTTTCCGGCTGCTTTGCAAAATGAGGCCCCGTGACATAAATCTTAACATCGGGGTTGGAACCCAAAACGGCGTTTGCACGTTCAGCGTATTCGAAGACGACAGGTTGTCAACTTTTTCTGCCGGGCATGAAGCACAGGTCAGCAGAAGGGGGGGCAATCGCCTGGTTGAAAGGGTTTCCGTAACAGTAAGGCGGCTTTCGGATGTATTGGCAGCGCATGCCGGGGGCAAGGCAATAGACTTTATGTCCGTAGACACCGAAGGCCGCGATCTGGACGTGCTGATGAGCAATGATTGGGAGAGGTTCAGGCCCGGATTAATATGCGTTGAATCAGTCTCTTTTGGAGCTGGTGGTGTCGAGCTTCCTGAAATACGGCAATTTCTGGAAAAAGTCGGCTATAATTGGCTCTACTTCAACGGAACAAACTCATTCTATATTGATGATGGCCGCCGCTGACGTCGCTCAAGCATCTTCAGTATCAGAAGATGTGAGATAATCTTTAAAAAAGGTAAGCGTGTATTAAGCCCTTAAAGGCAGTGAGTTTTATGGCGAGATCATCCAACAGTAAGCAGGCAGTTCCCACGTTATCAGTATCAACACCATCACAAAAGCCGTCGCCTGCAATACCAGCAGCGGCATCAAACGTAAATCTCTCGGTCAGCAATGTCACCAAATCCACTGGCACCAACGGCTTTCCCTACCTTGTGAAAACAGTCGCAGACAATTTCATTGACCTGCTGGTTGCAAAGAAAGCAATCAACATCTCCGATGCCGCCAAGCAGCTTAACACAACGCCAAAGGCCATCGAGGAGATTGCCAAGGCATTCGAGGCATTCTCCCTTGTGGAGGTGCATTACCCTATCAATGTGTTTGAGCAGGGCGTTATCACCCTCGTGCATCCACTCAAGGAGAGCTACGAGCCGGATGAAATCAAGCTGCATGTGGAATTGGAATACATGATTGTGGCTGATGTTCCAGCCATTGTGCATGTGCTCTCCACCAAGACTGAAAAATTCTATCACATTATCATCCCGAAAATCGGCGTTGGCACCCAGTATGTGATCGACTATGTGAAGGAGGACCTCATAAAAAAGCTCCCATCCACCACTGAATCCGAGGTCAAGCTCCAGCTGGACAGCTACCTTAAGCTTATTAGCGACTATTTTGGCAAATACAATTTCGCGCCCCAGCACCATTCCCTGCTCACCGGCTACCTGGGCTACCACATGTTCGGCCTGGGCGAAATCGAAATCCTCATGCATGATGATTTTCTCGAAGAGGTCGTGATAAACGGCGGCAACCAGCCATTAGGCGTTTACCATAAAAAATTCGGCTGGCTCAAGAGCAACCTCTACATAAAGCGCGAGGAGGACATCTACAATTACTCGGCGCAGATAGGCCGGAAGGCCGGCCGACAGATTGCAGTCCTCACCCCCATCATGGACGCGCGGCTGGATTCTGGCGACCGCGTCTGCTCAACGCTCTATCCGATTTCATCTTCGGGCAATACCATCACTATCCGGCGTTTCTCCCGCGACCCGTGGACCATCTCCAGGCTTATCGATCCTGTCTACAACACAATGTCCCTTGATATGGCAGCCATAATCTGGCTTGCCATAAACTACGAGTTCAACATAATCGTGGCAGGCGGCACTGCCTCCGGGAAGACAAGCGCGCTCAATGCCATGCTCTCATTCATTCCGCCCAACCAGCGCGTACTGACAATTGAGGACACGCGCGAGCTGGTGCTGCCAAAGCACCTGTGGAACTGGGTGCCGCTGCTTACCCGCAGCGCGAACGTGGAAGGCCTTGGCGAGGTCACCATGCTTGATTTGATGGTTACTTCCCTGCGTATGAGGCCTGACCGCATAGTCTTGGGCGAAATGAGGCGCCAGCACGAGGCAGAGGTGCTTTTCGAGGCCATGCACACAGGCCACAGCGTCTATTCAACGCTTCACGCAGACACCAGCGTGCTTGCCATTCGCAGGCTCACCCAGGCGCCCCTAAGCATCCCGGTGAGCGAGCTGGAGTCGCTTCATCTGCTCATCGTGCAATTCAGGGACCGCAGGAAGAACGTCCGGCGCACCCTTGAGCTTTCTGAAATATCCATGAGCGGCAAGGGCGATGAAGTCTCACCCAATGTCATCTACCGATGGAGGCCCAGGACCGATGAGTTCACCAAGATTGCCGAGCCCCAGAGGTTCTATGAACATCTTAACCTCTACACAGGCCTGACCCAGCAGGAAATCCTGGATGAGCTCACCAAGAGGAAGAATGTGCTCGAGTGGATGGTGAAAAATGATGTCAAGCACATAGACCAGGTGAGCAAGCTGTTTTCAACCTATTATACTGATCCGGAGTTTGTTTACGACCTGGTTGCCAAGGGAAGGAAACCAGATGCTCTGGAGGAATTTCAATGAGGGTGCCGCTGCTTATTTTCCAGCCTGCCACGCTAGCTGCAAATCCAATGTTTGCCCGCGTGGGCAAGCCATTCCGCCACATGTTCGGCAATCTCCAGCTGGCGCTGAAAAAGGCAGAGATTGACATCCATGCCGAGGCCTATATCGGGGGAGCCATTGTTTCCGCCTTAACCTGGGCGCTCGTTTTCGGAATAATCATGAGTTTCTATTTCTTTTTCTATAAGCCGGATTTGGTTCTTGCCGGAGCTGAGCTGGCGCTCCTGCCATTTTTCCTGTTCTTTCTCCTGCATATATATTATCCCAGCATAATTGCAAATAAAATAAGCGAGGATGTAAACCAGAACCTGTTATTTGCCCTGCGTGACATGCTGATACAGGTAAGCGCAGGCGTCTCCCTTTTCGAATCCATCAAAAATATCTCCAGAAGCGGCTATGGTGAATTTTCCAGGATACTCCGGCAGGTGATCACGCGCGTGGAATCCGGCACCGATATGCTCAAGGCCCTTGAGGACGTCGCATTCTGCACCAATTCAGAATACCTGAAGAAAATTATCTGGCAGCTGGTCACCACCCTATATGCAGGAGCTAACCTCTCGGTTGCGCTGAACAGTATAGTGCATATGCTCGTGGACTACAACCGCAACCTGATTAAAAGTTATACCGCAGAGCTTAATTTCCTCATCCTCATCTACCTTCTTGTGGCAGCAGTCGTGCCCACCATAGGCATGACCGTCATGATTGTGTTCTCAGTGTTCGGTGCGCTGGAGGTCAACGAGATGATGTTCCTGGGGATTGTGGGATTTTCATTTGTCGTCCAGATGATGCTGGCCGGCTATATGCTGATAAAGAGGCCTCATCTTTACTGAGAGCCCTTTCTTTTCACAGAAAAGAAAGCCTTCGGGGAAAGAAAAGGTATAATTGTCACTGTCAGAAAAGAAAGAGCTGCGTATGTGAAAACATAAATTGGATAGGAATTGGATATGATATTATGGACTTGAAAAAGCGTTACATCTCTGTCAATATTATCGAGTCGCTGCCAGCCATGGCTGACATGTGCCTGAACCAGGAGCTCAACTACGCAGGCATTGAGCGCTGGCAGAGCTGGCTGGGCAGGCGAATCCTGCTCCTCCTGGGCATATTCAGTGTGGCATTGATATTCCCGTTCACCGCGCTCCCCCTTCTTGCCCAGAGCGGCATGCTTGGAACTGACCAGCTCCTGCTTGACATTGCCAAGCTTTCGCTGCCATTCAAATTCGCGGGAGGGCTCGGCCTGGCTGTCGTTGTCTCGGGCATCTATATCTCAGTGCTATATTTCTACGTGTCAATCAGGAAGGTAAACCGCAACAATGCAGTGGACCAAATCCTGCCAGATTTCCTGCTCATGATATCTGCAAATATCCGGGCAGGCATGACTCCCTTCCAGGCATTCAAGGCCGCAGCCAGGCCAGAGTTCGGCCCCCTGGAGATTGAAATCAAGCGCGTAGCCACACGCTCCCTGAGCACCGATTCTTTCACCGGTGCGCTCAAGCTTATTGAGACCAGCATTGACAGCAGGCTCCTCCGCATGGTCACCAAATTCTTTGAGCAGGGGCTGAAGAGCGGCGGCAGGATTGCCGAATTGCTGGAAGCATCCGCCTCAGAAATCAGGGACATGCAGGAGCTGAAGCGCGAGCTTGCCATAAGCACCAAAACCTACATGATATTCCTTGCGTTCATAGTGGTTCTGGGGCTGCCCATGATGCTCTCGGTTTCCACCCAATTCCTCAAAAGTTTTCCCAAGATGGATTCCGGGCCGTCGCTGGGCATCCTTTCTGCGCCAGCGCTCGCAATATCTCCTGAATTCGTGGCAAACGTAGGCTATCTCTGCATCCTCCTCACTACATTCTCGGTATCGCTGGTGATAGGCATCATCGGGGAAGGAAAATTCTTCTATGGTGTGCGCTATTACCCAATCCTGCTCGCAGCCACGCTTATTTCATACGCTGTGATACAATCGCTGCTGGGTTCGTTCCTGGGCGGGATGATGGTTGGGTAAGACGGTCTGGGGTCCAGGGTCTAGAGTTTCGGGTTGCGAGTTTCGAGACCCAAGACTGAAGACCCAAGACTGTTAAGGTGGAACTAGAGTCCAGGGTCTAGAGTTTAAAGTTTAAGGTTCAAAGTCTAGGGTTCCGAGTTACGGGTTTTGGGCACTGAACTCGCTCTCGCAAGGGTGTCTAGTCGGCATTGACTGGCGAATTACGGTGTGAGCGTTTAAAAACATCCAAGCATAACATTAATCGGGGTTTGTTGTCAATGGCCGAAGATAGTATTGTTGCTCTAGTGCTTCAAGCATTCAAGAAGATAAATAGCGAAATAACTATCGACACACTTGAACACGATTTCAGCCCTAGGTTTGTTGAGCATTTCGTTAAGGAAGTTCTTGGCTATTCCGGCAATGATTATAAATTTGAAAGAGGCAGAACGGACATAACCCTCCTTGACGAGAACAAAAATCGCGTTGTGGTCATTGAAACCAAGCGCCCAAAGGAAGACCTGAATGCCGAAAAATGGCGCAACCAGGCCGGGAAATATGCGGACACATCAACCCGTTTTGTGGGCCTTGCAAATGGCTATCGCTTCCTTCTTTGGGAGGTTACAACGCAAGGAAGAGTTCTTCGGGTGGACTTCGACTTCAAGGCTCTGATTGATGCCAAAAGGGCATCTGAGAACAAGCTTTCAACCAAGGAAACAGAGCAAATCCTATTTCTCGGCAACCTAACCAAGCAGCAGGTCTGGAGCGAGGTCAAATACAGCAGGTTCGATGAATACTATGCCAAGATTGACGTTTTTGAGGAGGACGGCTTTGGCAAGCTGATTGAACAGCTGAAATATATTTCAAACGACCTTCTGCGGCAATACACCTATTCGGCTTTTGATGAGTATTACGCTGGCTATGCACAGTACAAGCAAACCAAGGGGGAGCTAGAAGAGATAAAAAAGATGAACGGCAACAACAAGAAGCAGGCTGCCGACATCGCAAGATTTGAGATTAAGACTGAGGGGAAATATAAGAAATACGCAGATTTTTCAGGCTACTATTACTGGAAGGCAGTTTCCAACAGACCTGATGACAAGGAGGAAGAAAATAAGCAGGTGTTTTGCAAAGAGTCAATTTATCTTCTCATAAACAGGCTGCTTTTCATAAGGATTTGCGAGGACCGCGGGCTGCTTGGCAAGAAAATATCCAATGGCGGCATTGAGAAGCTGCGCGAACAGCTTTACGAGCCGGTGCTTGGCGACACCGGGGTTTTCAAGCAGATAGTCCAGTTCTCCTACGGAGGTGCCAAGAATATCTATTACCACTTCTACGAAAAGGACAATCCGCTTGACTGGTACGAAAGCGGCGACGGCGAGCTTAACCGGGTTTTAAATAAGGTGCTCTGGATTCTGAACCAGTTCAATTTCTCCAAAGTGGACCGTGATATCCTTGGCAAGCTTTACGAGAAATACCTGCCAAAGGAGGAGCGGAAAAAGCTTGGCGAGTTCTATACCCCTGATGAGGTTATTGATTACATACTTGACGCAGTGGAATATTCCCCCTCCAAGGCGATTGAAGGCAAGGATTTGATAGACCCAGCCTGCGGCTCTGGCGGCTTCCTTGTGCGGGCTGCGCGCAGGCTGATTGCCAGGCAGGCGGTCAAATTCGGCAAGGCAACGCCAAAAGAGGCACTTGACAACAGGCGCTGGTCAGAGGTCTATGCGAAGCTCACCCCCAAGGAGTGCGAGGAGATAGTCAATTCCGTTGCCATGCACATACACGGCTTTGACATCAACCCGTTTGCGGTTGGCATAAGCGAAATGAACCTGCTTTTCCAGGTGATTGACCTTTATTCAAAGGCAGTTAAGGAAAACAGGGGCTTCAAGGTGCCCCGCTTCAAGGTCTACGAAACGGACTCGCTTGAGATGCCGACGGAGCAGACAAATCTTTCCCTTTTCTATGGAGCTACCGGAAAAAGCCTCGCCAAGGACAAGGATGCCAGCGACGAGCTGAAAAAGAAAAAATATGATTTTGTGGTTGGGAATCCGCCTTATGTCCGAATTCAACAGCTAGACCAAAAAAGCAGGGAGACTTACTCTAAAAATTACATAACCGCGAAAGGTAATTACGACATTTATATCCCATTTATAGAACTTGGTACAAAATTCCTTACCCCTAAGGGCAAGTTTGGGTATATATGCTCCAATCAGTTTTTCAAAAGGGATTACGGTCAGCCTTTAAGGAAGTTTATTCTGTCTGCTTTCCATGTCTTTCAGATAATCAACTTTAAAGATTCTGGCGTTTTCAAAGACGCAACGAACTACCCCACTATCCTCCTAATCTCTAACGAAGAACCGCAAGCAACGGAGGTCATTTCAGTCAATTGTCCGGACTCTAATACACTATCCGAGATATCGGATGGGAAAACCACTCAGAACATTAGTAGGTTTAGTATTGACCTACGAACGCTTGGGGAATCAGAATGGATACTAGAAAATCCAAAAGAAACTAAAATCGAGAAGTATTTTTCCAGTTGCAAAAAGCTTGGCGAATTATCAGAGATAATCTCCGGTATGCAGACCGGCATGGACAGATTGTTCTTGGGTAAGTTGGAAGCTTCGAGTAGCGAAATATTATCAGTAGTAAATTTCAAGACCGAAACCGCAAGAATTGAAACATCACAGGTTATTCCGTTCCTACTCGGTCGCCAAGTACGCAGATGGGTAGTAATAGATGAAGGTAAGGTCGCTGTTTTTCCGTATTTCACGAAAGATGGCAAATATTATCTCCCTGACGAGAGCGAGTTAAAGAAGGACAAGCCGCTTCTTTTTGATTACCTGTTGAAAAAGAAAACTGAACTGGATCGAAGGCTCTGGTTCAGGCAATCCGCGCAACAACTTCACGGCGCTTGGTTTGCTTATATGTATTTCAAATTAGATTCCACGAGAAACAAAATAATTGTGACTCCTGCACTCATAAACAAGGTTAGATTTGCGCCAACCGAAGCGGAAGCCCTCTTTGCTCTAGGAACTGCTGGGGTGTTTGGTGTCTCTCCCAAATCAGATTATTACTTGATTTTGGGGCTTCTGAACTCGTCGCTAATTAACTTTGTGATAAAGAGACTGGCGCCTGAAAAAAGAGGCGGATATTTCCAACTGAATTCAAAGGTTCTAAATAAAATCCCCATAAAGCTCCCAACCAACAAGAGCGAGGAGGCAATCGCTGAAAAGATAACCTCAACGGTGAAGGAAATCCTCAAGCTCAAGAAGAAAGATGCAAGCGCAGATACCGGCAAGCTGGAGAACGAAATTGACGAACTTGTTTTCGACCTTTATGGCATCACCCCTGACGAGCGCAAGACGATTGAGAAGGCGATTGAAAGATGAACGGCACAACCACAATCCTATCAACAAAACCCTTTGATGGGATTTCTTTCAGCCAAAAAACTGATCCAATTTTTTCTGTTTTTGCAAATCCTTTGCCTTCTCAATGTCTCCCAGCGCGTTCTGCACCCGTTCCTGCGAGAACTCATGCTCATCGCACAGCAGCCTGACAATCGCTCCCGAATCAATCTCAGGGAATTTGATTGCCGCCTTTGTGGCAGGCGGGTGCATGAAAAATTCTTTCACTTCTAGTATATACTCCTCGAACTTGCACCCGCTCTTTGCCTCTGCCTCGCCAATAAGCTTGCCAAAATCATCAAATTGCTTCACCAGTTTCAGCGCCTTCTTCGGCCCGATGCCCTTGGCACCCACATTGAAATCAGTGCCGACCAATATAGCCATCCAGACAAGCTTCTCCCTGGAAATCCCAAGCGCATCCAGTGCCGGCCCCAATTCCAGCACCTCTGGGTTTACCTGCACGTATTCATCCTTCCTGGGCACCTTGCGCCTGCCTGTTATGGAAAGGTTTTTCACCAGCCTCGGGCTGCCGAACACCAGCGAATCATAATCCTGCGAAGATACGCCATAGACCAGCCCATCCATGGCCATGGTTGCAGCCTGGGCCTCGCCCTCAGATGGCGCAGTGAGGCAGGCAATCCCCATATGCCCAAGGAGTTTTTTGCTTTCCTCTATCATTTCCGCGCTCACGCGGGAGGTTGCCTGGGCATACTTTCTCGCCTCGTCATAGAACCCTTCCTCAATTGCCAGCTTATATTTCTCCTCTGCCACAAGCTTGCGCGCCGCCCTCTCCTGGATTGTCCTGTCCTTGAACTCAGGCGGCTTTCCATCAAAAACATAGCAGAGCCTGATGCCGCCCTTAATCAGCTTGAGGTTCCTGTAAAAAAGCCCTGAAAGGTGGCTGGTGACCCTGCCCTTTGAATCCATGAGCAGCGTTCCGTCATACTGCCTCGTAGAAGCAAGGAACTGGTAAATCGTATTGAATGCATCCACTGCAAGGGTTTTTCCGCTGAAAAAGCCCAGCTCGGTTTCCTTTGCAGGGATGATATCGCCTAAATCAACGCCCATAACATGTCCTCAGGTCTTATGTTTTGCCAAAGGCAAAACTGTCAAAATGTCTTGCCGCGCGTCTGCGGACGCGCTAGTCTTCACGTCTTCCTTACTGGTCTTCTGGTCTTAATGTCCTAAGGTCTTCCCACACCTTCGGCGCTGGTCTTCCATATGTCTTCCAGCATTTGATTTAACGAACTACTAAGTTTAAAAATATGTCCATTTAATAAATATAGATTAAATATAACAATACTTTCTGTGGGTGGTTTTATGGTGTGCGAATTACATGCAAGGCTTCCGGCAGGTAGGGTTGGTAGGGCTAACTGTGCAAGTTTAAATGGCGTTACTCCTTTTCACAATGCACAAAAACAGCCCGAAGGTCTCTTAGGAGTGCCGCTATCGTGTGAACTTGATTGGACCACATGGACAGCACTGGGGTATAAATTTGGTTGGGATTGGTTTACTAACTCCGTTGCCCGCCTCCTAGCTCCAACTGCATTAGCTGAAGCCGCCACCCGTGAGATGAGAATGCGCTCATTACCATGCCGTCTTATAGTCCCTGCTGAATCATCCTCAAGGGTATGACGCAGCCTTAAAGATGATGGTGCTAATTTCACTCCAACCCTCATTACAAATGTCGAAGTTTCTGTTAGGATGAGTTCTCCTGAAAGAGGGGAAGACTTAGTTCATCGTGAAGTCGGCAGAGATACGGCGCCCTTCGGGCGCCGAGTGAATGCCGACAGCCGACTTCACGAGAATTTTGCGAATGAGCAATACCGCCTGCTTCACAGGCGGTTGAATGCACCTGCTGGTGCATAGCCCTCCCCTTCGGGTCGGTGGCTCTTCGCAAAATCTGATATCGGACATTGAAGAACATGATGTTCCTGTTTTCAAACCTTTAAATGATAGTGAACCGTCAATTATGCTGTCTTAAGGTCTTCACGTTTTGGACTATTCCTAGTCTTTTCCGAAATCAATCAAATCAGCCATGGTCACTGATTTCCTGCCGCCAAAGTTTTGCGGCGGTGCTCCGCCGCCGCTTCCAAATAGGTTTGTGTCAAGCTCGTCCTGCAGTTTCCTTGCCAGCGCAGTGGTGGGGGTGGCCCCGCCGCTCTCAATCCTTTTGATGAATGATTCCTTCTCATTCAGCCGCTCGGAGAGCACAGCAGCCGAAAGCTTCAGTCTTGCCATGGCTTTCTGGATAAGCTCTGCATAATTTTCAATGATCTCAGGCTCCTCAGCGCCTGGCATGGTCTGCTGGGGCCTAGCTGGAAAACTGCTGAAGCCGAATCCGCTGGGAGCCGGCGGCACATCTATTTTGGCGACCTGCGCGAGTATTTTTCCCATTTTGGAGCAGCCCAGGCATGCCATGAGTGCCGCTCCCTCAATGGATATGTTGTATTCTGCTTCCTCATCCCCGCAAATCTCGCAATCGGTCATGGCATCACATCAAAAAACAACAAAGAAGGTTGTTTATTCTATTCTATTTAAAAGTTTCCGATTTATAAGATTGCTTATGGAAGCAAAAAACCGGATTCTTACCCTGGCAATTTTCATACTATCCTATCTCGCGCTATATCTGCTCGTCGGCCTGAACATCGGAGGCATAGCCACCTTCGTCCTTGCAATCATCCTGTTTATCGTCTGCGGTCGCCTGCTTGAGAAAACCATGAAGCTTGAGCGCTATTCCATCTTCCACCTGGTCCGCAGCACGAAATTCCTGGGCATATTCGACATTCTGGCAAAGAAATATGCCGTTGCATCCATCCTTATCACAGACATCGGCCTGGTGGTGGGCTACGGCATATTTGCCTATCCATTGCTGAAAAATGTTTACAGCTGGAAGGCGAAAATCCTGATTTTCCTTGCAGGGTTTGCCATGCAGACGCTCATATTTCTAATTCTCATGCCAGTGGTTTTCGGACTGGTGTTCAATGTCCTGCCGAGTGTCCATGTGCCTGAGCGCAGCGCCTCGGCAATCGCAGGTCTTTCCAATTATTTCATCCTCCTACCGTTCCTCCTGTCCTATGCAATCGGGCTGGGCGGGCTCACCCTCCTCGCCCTGGTTGCCTACAGCTTTAATATAGCTGCTGCAGTCCTGGGTTCGCTGCTAAGCGGCAGCCCTGGTACTGAATTGTGCAGCATCACGCCAGGCGCAACGCTCATAGTTCCTGGAATAAACCTGCCCCTTGTGGAGGGCATAATCGCACTTTCGGTAATCCTGATAGCCCACGAGGGCGCCCATGCCCTCCTCACGCGCATATTCAAGGTTCCGCTTACCTCCGGAGGCATTGTCCTTCTTGGCACAATCCCTGCAGGTGCATTCATGGAGCCTGATGAAAAGGAACTGAACAAGCTGGACCCTGTGAGCCAATCGCGGATGCTTGTCGCAGGCTCGACTGCGAATATAATGGTTGCCTGGCTCGCCCTTCTGCTGTTGGCGGGCTTCTTCCTCCTGACCAGCAGCCTGCGCTCAGGAGTGATTATTACCCAGCCGTTCTCAGACCCCTGCAACAATACCACTATCAGCCAGGACCTCCTACCGAGAGGGCTTATCATCTCCGAAGTCAATGGCACGCCCATTGACAAGCTCGAGTCCCTTGTGTTTGCCCCGGGTGAAAATGTTTCGCTCACCACCCCCAATGGCACCGTCTATGTGGCAGCCGATTCCTATGGCCGCATACACAGCGCCCTCGCGCCCTACCGGCTGATAAGCAGCAGCGGTATCGGTGTGATTGTCTATTCATATGAAAAGGGTGTGGTGGATGTGGGCACCCCGCAGCTACTGCTCTATTATCCGGACTGGCTGGGCTCATTCATCCTGAACGTGCTTGGGCTGACAATCGTGCTCAATTTCATAATCGCAACCGTGAACCTGCTGCCGGTGCCCCTGTTCGACGGACATAAGATAGTTGCCCATTCGCTCAACTCAAAGACAATAATGTCCATCATCTCGGGTATCGTGCTGATTGCGTTCCTCCTGAACTTCCTGCCCTGGCTGTTTAGATGATGGGCGGATGCACTTTGCGCTGCCATGAGTTCTGACAAGCCACTGGGATTGACTGGCGGGCTCCCGCAGAAAGGGTTTAAATGTTCAAAGCCTGATTAATGACGGGAGAACATTATGCAAATTCCACCTATAGCTGAAAATGAGAGCCAACTACAGTATATTGAACGGCTTACGAATCACTACGCGAAAGAAAAAAGCAGAAAACAAAAAAAAGACGTGGGGCAGTTTTTCACGCCATCGCCCATAGCAAATTTCATGGCGTCGCTGGCAGATTCAAAAAAAGAGCACATAAAAATCCTTGAACCTGGTTCGGGGATTGGGATATTGTCTATTGCACTTATAGAAAAGCTTAGAAAAACTAATACAAACTTAACGAGTATAGAGCTGGCGCTTTATGAAAATGACGCATCTCTCCTGCCCTATTTGTCAAAAGTTATGGAAATGACTAAAGACCGGTTAAGGAAGGATAATGTAGAATTAAACTACGACATAAAAAATGAAGATTTCATATCTTCGAATCTCAAATACATAACTCCACATTTAATGCCATTTTTTGAAGGAAATCCCCTAGCGCATTACGATATTATAATTTCCAATCCTCCTTATTACAAGTTGAATAAGAAAGATATTGAACGGTACAAATCAGGCGAAATTATACCGGGGCAACCAAACATATACTCCCTTTTCATGGCTGTATCGGCAGGAATGTTGAACGAAAATGGGCAGATGGTCTTCATTACTCCGCGAAGCTTTTGCTCAGGGCTTTATTACAGTACATTCAGAACATGGCTAAGCAGGAGAATACACTTTTCACGCATTCATGTTTTTGAATCAAGAAATAATATTTTCTCCGAGGATGGCATATTACAAGAGAACATAATAGCACACTACACCAAGAAAAAACCATCTGGAATTTGCATTTCAACAAGCGAAGGAAAGGAATTAACCAACATAACAAAAATACATGTAAACGAAAATGACGTGATTTACAGAAGCAACGGGCATATCTTCTTCCGGTTGCCGGCCAATAAAACTGAGCTGGAGATTATTAGGGAATTGGATAAATTGCCTAAAAATTTCTACAAATTAGGGTATAAAATTTCAACCGGAAAGGTTGTGGCTTTTAGGAATAAAAAGTATCTAAAAAAGGACATCAGCAACAAAAATGTCCCGTTTATATGGATGCACAACATAAAAAACATGAAAGTCAACTGGCCCGTTGAGAAGAAACAGAAAGCGAAGGCTATAGAAAGAAACAATGAAACCGAGCGTTTCCTGATTAAAAGCGGGAACTACGTGATTCTGAAAAGATTCACAACAAAAGAGCAGAAGAAGCGATTTGATATGGGGATTGTGTTTGATAGTGATTTTAGCGAGTACCATTATTTTGCATTGGATAATATGCTAAATTACATTTATGACCCGGGCAATAGAATGACAAAAGAGCAGACCTTTGGAATAGCCCAGTACCTCAATCTACCCATAGTCGACAAGTATTTTAGAATACTTAACGGGCATACGCAAGTCAATGCGAATGAAGTTTATGCATTACCGTTTCCAGATTCAAAAAAGCTAGGGGAGATGGGAGCGTTATTAAAGGATAAAGCAGAACTAACCAGTAACGAACAAAAGGGGTTGATGCAACTAATTGGTATAACTCAGTCTAGGGTTGAGGCATTCAAATGAAAAAAATATTTGAAGCTTTGGATATACTAAAACAGCTTGATGCCCCCAAAAAACAACAGAATGAACGTTCCGCCCTAACTCTTCTTGCGCTGCTATCCCTTGGGAATAAGGATGTCTGGAGCAGCTCAAAGAAAACGCTGATTCGTATCCATGATATAATGATTTTCATAAAAAAGCGATACAATAAAGCATACGCCGAGAACAGCAGAGAAACTATCCGGAGGCAAACACTCCACCAGTTTGAGAAGGAAGTGGGTATAGTTGAGAGAAACTCAGATGATTTATCTAGGCCGACAAACAGCCCGAATACAACCTGGTCAGTTACAGATGATGCACTTGAAGCTATAAAAAAATATGGGACCGAAGAGTGGAGAGCAAGCATAGATTCACTAATGAAAAAACTTGGGAAAAAAGTAAAGGCATTCGATAAGAATAGGAGAAATACCCTACTCAAACTGAGAATTGGCGGAAAAGAATACCAGTTGTCTCTTGGGAAACATAACGAGCTTCAGATAGATATCGTTACAACGTTTAAGGCGCATTTTTGTAAGGATGCGAAAGTCCTTTATCTAGGGGATACCGCGCATAAAATGCTTTTTTTGGATAAAACGGAAATGAAGGCGATTGGTATCGAGGTGAGCAAGCACGATATACTTCCAGATATAGTCCTTCTGGACCAGACGCAAAGCAGGCTATACCTTATTGAAGCAGTAACGTCCCATGGCCCGGTATCCAATAAACGACTTATTGAATTGAATGAATATTTCTCTGAGGTGCGTTATAAAAAAATATTTGTGAGTGCGTTTCCGGACCTTAAGGAGTTCAAACGGCATGTTGATGATCTAGCCTGGGAAACAGAGGTATGGATAGCCGAGATACCGGAGCACATGATACATTTCAATGGAGATAAGTTTTTGAAAGCAGATTAATGGGGTCTACCTGGCAAGTACCCGACGTAAATTTAAACCCATGTGAGTTCAATAATACTATTGCATCCCTCTGGTTGCGGCGGGCTTTCGGGTTCGTTGCAAACACAGGCTTGATTTTGAAGTAGGCAATAAATCAATATCAAAATCTAAGTAAAACTTTCTGTTCCGAGCCTATCCCAATCGCAGCAAGCTGCGGGGCTTTACGGCTCGGTAAAGTCCACTAATCTCAACTGACCACCTTTTCGCCCTTGCATGATACAGTTTTGTCATGCTCTTTTATTTGTTTCCTTTCTTTTTTAGAGACCTGGATTGAGAAACCTACGGGTTTTAACCCGTAGATGAATCAACCTGCTTTTTCTAGTTTTAAAAAATACCTAT
>MNVF01000105.1 GCA_001871535.1 Candidatus Micrarchaeota archaeon CG1_02_49_24 | reverse complement strand
CCACTCGTGCTCTTTTGTGAATTTCATCATAATACCCACCTCAATGAATGCAATAATATCAGATTTTGCGAAGAGCCACCGACCCGCAGGGGATCGATGGCAGCAGCCGTCGAGATTTTTGCCAACAGACAAAAAGCCAGCAGGCGAGGGCTATGCTTCAACAGAAGCATTCAACCGCCTGTGAAGCAGGCGGTATTGCTCATTCGCAAAATTCTCGTGAATTGACGGCTTGGCATTGGATTTCGCTTCGCGAAAAGCTCGTGAACATGGTTCACGATTCATCCGCCAGCGAAGCGGGCGGTATTCTGCCAATTCACGATAATATTATTTGTTTATAGGAGGCTTCTTATAAAATCTGGTTGATGTGAGCTTTGCCCTGCATAACTTATCATGTATGCTGATTTGCACTTCATCGCCTTCGGCGCAAACAGGGGGAACATAGCACATCCCGAGCGGCTTTTTCAAGGTTGGCGAGAAAGTGCCACTGGTTACTATGCCGGCTTCCTTTCCTCCAACCAAAACCTTGTCGCCGTGGCGCGCGATTGCCCGCTCCAATAACTCAAACCCAACTAACTTTTTGGCTGGCGGCTTTGATTGCATAGCGCTCTTGCCAAGGAAGTCGCCCTTGGCCATCTTGACAGTCCAACCGATAGTAGCTTCCAGGGGTGTGGTACGGCCATCAATGTCATTGCCGTAGAGCATGTAGCAGGCTTCCAGCCTCAGGGTATCGCGGGCACCCAGGCCAATGGGCTTTATCCCACGGGGCTTGCCGGCATCCATCAGGGCGGACCAGACTTTTTCTGCATGTTGGGGCGCAAAACAGATTTCAAATCCGTCCTCGCCGGTGTAACCGGTGCGCGCAATCAGGGAATCAATGCCGCAAACCTTTCCCTCGTCAAACCAGAAATAGCCAATCGCTGACAAATTGATATCTGCAATTCCTTGCAAAACATCAACTGCCTTTGGCCCCTGGATTGCCAATTGGGCATAATCAGCACTCTTGTTTTCGACAGTTACCCCATCAAACCCCTGAGAGTGGGAATGCATCCATGCGAAATCCTTGTCGGTATTCGATGCGTTCACGATTATGAAGAAGTTGTCTGCCGCCTTTCGGTAGATAATCAAATCGTCAACTATCGTGCCGCTGGCATAGCACATGGGAGAATAGATTGCCTGCCCATCCTTGATGCGGGAAACATCGTTGGTTACAACCATTTGGAGGAAACCGAGCGCATTCGGGCCTGTGACTGCCACTTCGCCCATGTGGGAGACGTCGAATAGGCCGCAGGCGCTCCTGACTGTGTTATGCTCATCAATGATTCCAGTGTACTGCACAGGCATCTCCCAGCCGCCAAAATCCACCATCTTAGCGCCTAGAAAGCGATGGGTTTCGCAGAGAGGCGTACGCTTCAAAACACCAACACTATCAGAATCTGAAGACATGTTAAGTACTTACACAAAGAAAACATATAAATATATTGAGAATAATTGATTCTTTGAGGCACACCATCCGACTATCCAGTGATATGCATATTTTATACTTTTATTATCAAAATTATCTTACCCGCGGGGTCGTGGGCCAACCTGGTAAGCTTCTAGGTTCGGGTTGAGGAAACTGAAGAATACTCGCATCAATTCGTGCAAGCACGAAGATGCTCGTCTTCATTCTGTTTCCCCAAACCCCTTCATTGCTTGAAGGGAAGGAAAACAGTAGGATTTGGTTTCCTCGAGAAAAACCTAGCGATCTGTGTTCAAATCACAGCGACCCCAGAGCTTTTTTCTTTTGAAAAAAGAAAAAACTTCGGAAAAAAGAAAATTATGCAGGGGTAGCAAAGCTTGGTCAAATGTGCCAGATTCAGGGTCTGGTCCCCTAGCGGGTTCAAGGGTTCAAATCCCTTCCCCTGCAAATTTCCTTGTTTTATTGAGCTTTTCTTGCCGAAAATTGTTTAAATATAGATACGGCAATGAAAATCATGTCAAATGAGTCAGTGCTTGGTAAGCACTTTTTCTATGTTGCGCAGACTGAAGAGGGCTACAGGCAGGGCTGCGCAGAATCCCCGGACGGCTTCATGGAGGACATCTCCAACGCGAAGATCGCCTGGCTGGACTGCATCGTAAACGAAATCAATAAGGACATTTACCTAATAGCCGAAAAGTTCGGATTCAGCAAGAACCTCATCTGCGCCCTGCTTACGGACTATCCATCAGCCTACGCCGATTTCGATACCGAGATGGGTCTCAAGGTGCCTGCCATAATGGTCACTGGGCTGGAAGTCACGCTCAACCCGGCCATCATTCTGATACGGGGCAACATCATACTTACGATACACGGCTCAAACGTCGTGCGGTTCCTGCGCTTCAGGAGGTATGCGGACGTCTACCTGCGCAAGATTCCGAGAAAAAATCCGCTCAACGACAAGCTCACCCTGCTCATGGCCAGGCTGCTTGACGAGAACAACAGCAGTAACTTTGACCATCTCAGGGAAATAGAGCAGCAGGGCGATACGATAAGCAAGTGGATGATGGACCCAAAAACCCCGCGGAGCACGCTGGGGCCTGAAATTTACAAGATGAAGCATGCGCTCATAACTTACCTCAACGGGCTCTGGGCTACCCTGGACGTCATAAGTTCGCTGCGGTACGGCGATGCCGAGCTGATAAGTGACGATGAAAAGATACTTAGGCGAATCGACCTGCTTTCCAATGACGTCAACAGGCAGATTGGGCTGAGCGAGCACATGAGCGAAGTGCTTGCGTCAGGCCTCGAAGTGCTGCAGAGCATGTACAACAACCAGCTGCAGGTGCTGAACAACAGGATGGCATTCGCCATAACCTACCTCACCATCCTTGGCACTGCTGTCCTTGTGCCCAATACCATTGCCACCGTAATGTCGAACACTGCCTTCAACATGAAGCCGGATGATGCCGGAGGGTACCTGGCACTGATAATCGGGTCGACCGTGATAGCCATTGTAATCGCCTATGTAGGGATAATCCGCATGGGCTGGATGCCAAAGAATGTCGATTGAAGAACCCTTAACTGCTCATCTCCATCTTCCATAACCCTCTTTTAAGTTATAGCTGGCAATAAGATGTATTATGTCACGAAAGCAAAGCAAGCGCAAGCTCCCGGAGCGGGAAGTCAAACTGCTCAAGGAAAAGGAGAAGATTGAGGACTACGTGTTTGACAGGGCTACGACTCATGCGCTCGGCAACCTCATAAAAAAGGGCTATTTCCACAAGCTTGACTATCCCATAGCCACCGGCAAGGAGGCATACGTGTTTCGCGCATCAGGACCACGTGGATATGTGGCGGTGAAAATCTACAAGATTGAGACTGCCGCATTCAATGAGATGCGCAGGTACATCGAAATGGACCCACATCTCAAGAAACTGGTTAAAAATAAGAGAAAGCTGCTCTATGCCTGGGCTTCCAAGGAATTCAGGAATTTGCAGGAGATTGACGCGCTGGGCATACGCGTGCCGAAACCAATTGTGCATGCCAAAAACGTGCTGGTGATGGAGTTTATAGGAGAGGGGGACCTGCCCTTCCCGATTCTCAAGGATGCTAAATTTGGCGAGGAATGCATGGCACTGGAGTTCTATGAAGTGATATTGCATTACATAAGGAAGATGTACCTGAACGGGATAGTGCATGCGGATTTGAGCGAATACAATGTCCTGGCGACCCATGACGGGCCAGTGCTGATAGACGTGGGCCAGTCGTTCATCGACCATCCCCAGGCGCATGATTTCCTGAAAAAGGATGTTGAGAATACCGTGGGCTTCTTCAAGTCAAAATATAAGCTGAAAATAAACTTGGAAGGCGCAATCAAGTACGCGCTTGGAAAAGAATAGCCGGGTAGGCCGGGCTCGTGGCAGATTCATTCGCCTTTCAGATTCAGTATCGCCTTTGCAATGTCTCCGTTTGCATCTGCCAGCGCTTTTTCGGCACTTTCGTGCGAAGCGCCAGCCTGTTCCATAATAAGCTCCAGGTCATCTTCATTGATTTTCGCAGAAACTGAAACCTTGCCGGAGATTTGGTAGCTTTTCTGGCCATGCATTTCGATTTCCATCACTGAGGGGTCTGAAATTATTATGTTTTCAGCGCCGCACTCTATGATTACGCGCCCGGCATCGAGGGACCGCTGCTTCAGCCCCATCTGGTTGAGCTGCTTCATCATTTTTTCGAGGTTTTTAGGGTCCATCATAATTATCTGTCCAAATGTCTTAAGGTCTTACACTTTTACTTTCTTTTCTCCCAGGAGTCTTTTAGTTTTCTCTTCCCCGAAGGTTTCGCAAGCTTTGCTTGCGAGCTTTCTTCCAACAGGAAGAAACCAATCTCTTTTTCTAAAAGAGAAGGGCTCGTGTAAAGAAAAGAGGCCTGTCCTAAGGTCAAAATGTCTTCTTCCTGATTGGTCTTCAGATTATTTTTTCTTAAATACTTCGGCTATCTGGCTCTTGCGCACTTCAACGCGCCTGATGGGGGCTATCTTTTTCAGTTCGTTGAACAGCCTAGCTGACAGCTTGCCAAAGAGGATTTCCTGGATGAACTTGTCAAATGTCTCCTTGCTGGCAGCTTCCGCAAGGAGGGTGGACAACGCGTTCCTTAGCGCGGTCTTCTGGTTGTTGCTCAATTTGTTTACTGAGATAATAAGCGCCTTCAGCCTCAGCTTTATGCCGTCTGTGGTTTCCACGTCCCTTACCACATCCAGGATGGAGCGCCTTCTCCTGATGAGGGTGGACATGTAGACTGGGGAAATTTCATGGCCAATCATAACGCAGTGGCAGGCAGTCCCCTTCAATTCCTTGATTCTCATTTTCACGAATGTGTAGATTGTTGACGGGTCCATCTTGCCCAGCAGGTCTGCAAGGCTCATGCGCACAACCCTGTTAAGCAGCGTTTCAGGCTCTGCTGCAAGCAGTTCGCCGATTTCATTGCCGCTAAACAGCTGGGGTGCATACAAGGTGTACCATTTCTTGATTTTTTTCGGGGCTGATTTTTTCTTCGGAGTCGCCATCAATAGTCACCTTTACTCATTTCACAAGCAATGCACCGCGCTCCTGGGTATAGAACCAGCTGGCGGGCAATATCTTCCTTTGTTTGTAGTATTTGACAAGCCTGTGAATCTTTGATTCCGCATGAAGGAGCTTGACCTTGCTGGCGCGATCGGATTTGTTGGCACCCAGGTGCTTCCGTATCCTGACGGCCTGCCGTATGAGGTTCATCAGGGTTTCAGGGATTTCAGTGGATGCGTTGTTTTCCTTGAGAATCTGCACGATTGTTTTTCCGGTAAGAATGCGGACGTTGCCCACGCCGTGCGTGTCCCTCAGGATTAGGCCTATGGTGCTGGGCTGGCTGCCATCCTTGGAGCTTTTGACCACCAATTCCTCAACCTCTTCAGCCTTGAACTCGTTCCACTCAGGCACGCGGGAGTACCTGGATTTTTGGGAGCCTGAGCGGCCCTTTTTCTTTGAATGGAGCTTTGCCATCATGAATCACCTAATCAATAATTTAATAATCTAATAATCGCGCAAATATTTCTGTAAGGCGCCCACGGCAATTGACCTGTGGGAGATTGCAAGCTTGCCTGAGCCCAACTCGGCAAAAGTTTCATTATGGCCTGCCGGCTGGAAAATCGGATCATAGCCAAAACCGGCATTACCTCTGCAATTAGGGGCAATAATGCCTTTACATATGCCGTTGAAAGTTTTTATAGCTTTGCCATCGCAAAAGCCGATGCAGGAAACGAATTCCGCAGCCAGCCTGGCTCCGGTTTTCCCTTCCAGGAGCTTCAATATTCCATCATTGCCCAGCTTCTTGAACACCCAGGCGGAATAGGTGCCAGGGAAGCCGCCCAATGAGGGAATTGCCAGGCCTGCATCCTCTACGAAAACAGGCTTTTTCAGTTTTTTGTATGCCTGTTTCGCGCACGATTTGGCGATTTCTTCAAATGATTCGCCACGCGGCTCATCAACATCAATGTCTGCCTGGATAACTTTGAGCTTTCCATTGAAGAATTCGGCAACCTCGTTGAATTTGTGCCTGTTGCCGGTGCAAAAGTAAAGTTCTTTGATTGCTGCCATCAGCTTACCCCTAGGGAAACAACAACCGGCTCCTCCCCTTCTTTGACAGAGCCGTCAAATTGCAATCCGAGCGCCTTTACTTTGCAAGTTTGCCTTATGTCATCCAAAAGGTTTTCAGGAAGGGCTGTTTGTTTTGCTCTGAGCGTGCACTTTACATTGGCAAGCTCGGCGTTCATGGCCAGCTTGTTGGCTGCCTTATGGCTTCGGATGGCACCCACAATAAGGTTGGCAAGCTTCAGGTTTTCCACAGCGCTCTGGAAAGCGAAATTTTCCGGCTTTGGCCAGCCGGATTTATGCACTGAAGAAGAACCGGCACTGAAAATGATTGAGTAAATTTCCTCGGAGATATGGGAAGTGAAGGGCGCCAATAATCTCAGCATCCTGTTCAGCACATAGAGCGCAACATAGGTGGCAACGCGTTTCTCTTTTTCGTCCCCTGAATATGCCCTGTGCTTCAGGTATTCAATATAATAATCGCAGAAGCTGTTCCAGTAGAACGTCATGAGTTTCTTGGCAACCGTGTGGAAGTTGAAGGAATCCATCTCTCCTGCTGAAGCTTTCACCAATTCATCAAGCTCCTGCAAAATCCAGCGGTCGGTTTCATGCAAAAGAGATTGACCCTCCTTAAATGAGGTGAAATCCATATTGTTTGCATTGATTTTGTTTTTCTCAATGATGGTATTTACGAACCGCGCCGAGTTCCACAGCTTTGTGAGGAACATTCTCGCATATTTGATGTCTTCATAGGAGAACGGCCGGTCCTTCGCCATGGCGCCGCTGAGCGCTGCCCATAACCTCACACTGTCAGCCCCATATTCGGTTATGAGCTGGTCGGGCACAATTACATTGCCGAGCGATTTGCTCATTTTTTTGCCATCAGGGGCGAGCACATTGCCATTGAGCAAAAGTTCCTTGAAACACGGCTTGCCTGTGAGCATCAGGCAGCGATAAATGGTATAATACGCCCAGGTTCGGATGATTTCAACGCCTTGGGGGCGGAGGGAGGCTGGATAGAGCTTTTCGAAGTTTCGGGTTTCGGGTTTCGGGTTTCGGCTGCTTGGTTTCGGGTCTTGGGTCTCGAAACTCTGGACCCTGGACTCTGGACCCTGGACTCCAGACCCATCCGGCCAGCCGGAAATCACCAACGGGGTGATGCTTGAATCCACCCAGCAGTCGCAGGTGCTCAGCTCAGGGGTTGCAACTTCCTTGCACTTGGGGCAGCACATCTCCAGCTCGCCCGGGTAGACTGGCAGGGCATTATGAGGAGGAGTCAATACCTCATTGCACTTTTCACAATGCCAGAATGGCAATGGCGTGCCGAATACACGCTGCCTTGAGATAATCCAGTCCCATTCGACATTTTCCGCCCAGTCAACCAGATAGCTTATGGCGAACCCGGGCACCCAGCGCATGCTTTTTGCTGCTGCAATAATCTCTGGCGCCTTTTCCTTCACCCTGGCAAACCACTGGGTGCTGATGATATATTCAATCTCTGATTTGCACCGGTCGTGGTGCTTCACAACCTGGCTCAGTTGTTCCTGCTTTTCCACAAGCCCTTTTTCTTTCAGGTGCTCAATCACTTTTTGCTTTGCTTCCTTGACGCTTATGCCGTCAAACTGGCCGGAGTTCATCAATTTGCCATATTTGTCAATGGCTTGAACGTATGGCAGGCTGTGGCGATAATACCAGACAACATCCTGCTTGTCGCCAAAGGTGCACACCATCACGAGCCCGGTGCCGAAATCCTTCAATACATCCTTATCGGCAATGAGGGGAACTTCTTTTTCAAGAGGGGTGGTAAGGGTTTTCTCGCCAGCCTCGCCCAGCTTGTTGTATCGTTCATCGTCCGGATGGTAAAGAACCGCTACACAGGCATGCAAAAACTCAGGCCGCGTGGTTGCAATGGGATATTTCGCCCCAGTCTGACCGGTAAAAACCAGCTGGCTGAGCGTGGTGGTGCGCTCGATATCCTCAGTATCGGTTTTTGCAAGCGCCGAAGCGCATTTCGGGCAATAGTAGATTGGGTGGGCACCCCTGTAGACGAGCCCTTTTTCAAACATCTGCAAAAGGGAAAGCTGCACCTTCCTGTGGTATTCCTTATCCATGGTCCGGTATTCATAGCGCCAATCAGGCGAGAAGCCGAGGGAAACCATCTGCGATTTCATCCTTTCGATTGATTTCATGGTCCATTCCACGCACAATTGCCTGAATTCCCTGGGTTCCCTGTGGCCATGCTTTGCCTCCACCTTGACCTCGGTGGGAAAACCCTGGCAGTCCCAGCCCTGTGGGTAGTAGACATTGAAGCCCTGCATGCGCTTGTAGCGGGCAACGAAATCAAAATATGAATAGCTGAGCACGTGGCCCATGTGCAGTTCGCCGCTGGTGAAAGGCGGTGGGGTGTCAATGGAATAGACAGGGGCGCCTGAGGCGTCATTCTCATTGTAGCTGTAGATGCCGTCCTTTTCCCATTGGGACTGCCATTTTTTTTCAATCTCTGTGCTGAAACGCTTGTCAATCACTGCCATAAATGCACCTAACAAACAAGAGGTAATAATTTTAATAATTCATTTCAAACTTTTAAAACCAGCCCGTCATAGGCAGCAAGAACCTTTACCCCTGTTCTCTCCTTCAATTGGTGGGCATCCTGCGCCGCATGCCCCCTGCTCATCCTTAATCCCAAATGGGAGAGCACTGCGAGCTTTGGCTTTGCGCCGCCGATTATTTTCTCAGCCATGGTGGTGTCCATGTGCCCGTGGATTGCCTCGCCCTCTGGCTTAAGGCAGTTCAGGATAAGGCAATCCACCCCCCTATACTCAGTTTCATGCTCCCGCAGGTATTGGGTGTCGCTGGTATAGCCGATTCGCCTGCAATCCAGCTCCAGCACGAACCCGAAACAGCTGTCCTCTTCGTGGAGGGCCTTCACGCCATGGATTTGGGCATTGCCCGGCAGCTTGCGGCTTTCACCCCAGCCCAATGCTTCAACGCGCTCTGCCTTTTTCCTGAAATATTCAGAAATGATTGGCTCAAAGCGGCCATTGCCGTGGATTGAATCCCCTTCGGGGATAGCTCGCCGGCTGCTGCCAGCGATGGCGTTCCTGCTGCCTAAAAGCAGGCCATGGGCACGCTGTTTCGGCACGCTCATTGCCTCAAGGAGAACCTCAACGTCAGCGCAATGGTCGAGGTGGGCATGGGTGACTATTATAACATCGGTTTTGGTGGGGTCGCACTTGTACTGGTAGGCGCGCACCAGGGCGCCTGGGCCCGGGTCAACATGGATTTGCACACCGCTTCCTTCGCCCCCGCGGATGATGAACCCGCCGGTTGCGCGCACCTGCCTGATGAGGTTGAGCCTGCCGCCGCCAGTACCTAGGAAGATGATTTTCACCATATCATATCCTTCTCCAAACAATTATAATAATTCAACCCCTATATTAGTTTATGCCAGACCTGTCTACGAGGGTAGGGAAGCTTAAGCTCGCCAACCCGCTTGTTCTCTGCGCAGGCATTTCAGGCCTTAATGTCAACCTCTGGCTCAAACATGCAAAAGAGGCAGGCGCAGTCACCATAAAATCTTGTTCAGTCCAGCCGCGCCTGGGCCATGCAAACCCCACGGTTGTTGAAATTGATAAGGATATCGTGTTAAATGCGGTTGGGCTTTCGAACCCTGGCGCCGAATATGTTGCGGAAGAGATAATTAAATATAAGTCAAAATGCAAGACAATCCCCCTTATTGCAAGCTTGTTTGGGAAAAAGATTGAAGAATTTGGAGAAACTGCTGCCATACTTGACAGGGCAAAGCCAGACATCATTGAGATTGACGCATCCTGCCCGAATGTGGAGGGCGTGATGTTTTCAAATGACACGGAGCTTATTGCAAAAGTGACAGAAGCTGTCAGGGAAAACACATCATTGCCAGTGTTTGTGAAATTATCCGCAGCAGTGAATGATATCGTGCCCATTGCAAAGGCAGCAGTGGCAGCCGGCGCAGATGGCATCACCGCAATCAATACCCTCCCGGGAATGGCCATTGACCCGATTGCAAGAAAGCCGATTCTCACCAACAAATTCGGTGGGGTTTCAGGCAGGGCAATCAAGCCCATGGCAGTGAGGGCGGTCTATATGATAAGGAAGGCGCTTCCCGAGGTGCCAATCATCGGCATGGGAGGGGTTACCTATGGAACGGATGTGGCAGAGATGATTATTGCAGGCGCGAATGCGGTGGGGGTTGGCACTGCTGTGATGTATAGGAAAAATGCATTTGCAACACTGAAAAATGAATTGATGGAATTCATGGATGAAAATAAATACAAAAATATTGGCGCATTGAAATTGAATGAATAATCGAATGAAGAATAAGCAAATTGCGGAATGGTTCGGGTGTGTGGAAATGAACGGGGTTTACAAGGTTGCAAAGATTGCCACGGCTATTGTGGAAAATGAATCCACAAAAACATTGGTATTTGCCGAAAACAGGAAACAGGAAACTGAAAACTCCGAACCCAAAACTCCTTACCCCGGACAGTTCATAATGGTCTGGCTCCCAGGGATTGGGGAGAAGCCGTTCAGCCTCTCTGGCAATGCACCTCTTGCAATCACGGTTGCCGGTGTGGGCGAATTTTCGAAAAAGCTCATTTCGCTGAAAAAAGGGAACTGCGTATATTATAGGGGGCCGTTTGGGAAAGGGTTTGTGCTGAAAGGCAGGAACATTTTGCTCATAGGGGGCGGGTATGGCGCGGCGCCCCTTAGATTCCTGGCAAAGATGGCGCTTGCAAAAAAGGCGAATGTCACCATGATTGTTGGCGCCAGGAACAAGTCGCTCCTGCAAAAAACCAAAGTCAAGGGCGCTGAGCTTCTTGTGGCAACTGGGGATGGAAGCGAAGGAGCAAAAGGGTTTGCCACAGATGTGATGGCAGCACTTCTGCGCACCGGGAAGAAATTTGATTGCGCGTATGCCTGCGGCCCTGAGATAATGATGAAAAAAATTGCCGAAACCTGCAAGAAGAATAAAATCCAGGGGCAGTTCCTCCTGGAGCGGATATTCAAATGCGGCATTGGCGTGTGCGGCCAGTGCGCCATTGATGACAAGCTTGTATGCGCTGACGGCCCAAAGTTTGAGCGCGATGAGGTGCTTGCACTCAAGGAATTCTGCAAATGCCAGTATGATGCGACTGGAAAGAAAGTGGAGCTAAAGCATCGGTGAGGTTTGGATATGCTGATAAAAAACGGCCTTGTCTGCCTGAAGGAAGGGTTTACCAATACTGATTTGCTCATTTCAAATGGAAAAATTGAAGCGATTGGCAGGAACCTCAGGGAGAATGGCCAAACGATTGATGCAGCCGGCAAAGCAATCCTGCCGGGATGCATAGACATTCATGTGCACGCGCGCGAGCCGGGCAATGAGGAAAAGGAAGATTGGCTCACGGTCTCAAAGGCAGCGCTCAACGGAGGCGTTACAACCATAATCGACATGCCGAACAACAAGGAGCCCATCATAAGCGTGGAGCGGCTGCTGAAGAAGAAGGTGGCTGCCCAGAAAAGCCTGGTGAACCACGGGTTCTATGCAGGGATAACTGGGGATAACATTGACGAGGCTGCCGGGCTCGCGCGGCTGGCAAACGGGTTCAAAATCTATATTTCAGACACCACCAATGCCCAGGGAATCGATTGGGAATCGCTTGAGTACATATTCAAGGCATTGGCGCCCCTGGGCAGGCCGGTGGTGGTGCATGCCGAGGACAATACCATGTTCAGCGGAGATGACACAAGCCTGGCGCAGCACTCCAGCCGCAGGAGCCCGAAGGCAGAGCTTTCGGCAGTGAAAAAAGTTATTGAGTTCGCCAAGCTCTACAAGACAAGGCTGCACATCACGCACGTGTCAACCTGCGAGGCTGCAACCTATATCCTGGGCCTGAAAAATGAGCACATAACCTTTGACGTGACGCCCCACCATCTTTATTTCAACATCGACAATGCTGCCGACAAGGGCGCATTTGCAAAGGTGAACCCGCCATTGCGCATGGCTCAGGATAATGACTGCCTGATGCGATTGCTGGCAAATGGGAAGATTGATATTGTGGCAAGCGACCACGCACCCCACTGCATGCATGAGAAAAATGTTGAATTCAGGCTTGCCCCCGCAGGAATTTCGAGCTTGGACACATTCCTCCGGTCATTGCTGAACCTCCATCACACAGATGGAATTGACGTGGAGAAAATAGTCCGGTGCACAGCCGCAAACCCTGCGAAACTGTTTGACATGGCGGGAAGGGGCGTGATTGAAGAAGGCGCCTGGGCTGACTTGGCGATTGTTGAAATCGGCAAGAGCCAGAGGGTTACGAGGTTTGACCTGTTCACGAAATGCGGCTGGAACATCTTTGAGGGGATAGAGCTGAAAGGAGCGGTTGCGGGAACAATAGTGAATGGCAATCTGAGCTATTGGGATGACACGTTTGGGGAAGCCACTGGGATGGAGATACCGCCAGCACCTTGATTATTGGCTGGCTAGCTACTTAATGTCGCTGAAATAGCTCCTGATTCTTTGTTTGATTTCTTCGCTTTTTTCAACATTTAGTGATATCTGCAAACCATAGCTTGTTGGTTTTTTAATAATCAGCCCTTCCTTAACGAGCTTTTCGGCCAATTCTTTCAAAGAACCCTTAAGATGGGGTGGCACTCCTTTGGCGACATTTTCAAATGCGGTATGACTTTCACCCCATTTTTGTTTTTTGGCAAGCTTATGAAGGATAAGCGATTTAAGTTCATTATCTGATACCATGTAGTTCACTTAATATACCTTTGGAAGTATATATTTATATGCTTAAGGTTACCAATAGATTGCATGGAAGAGAAATCATTGCTTTTACAATACATGGGGAATACACCCCAGCTCAGGATAATCGATTTCCTGCTTGAAAACCGGTTATTTGACTATTCCAAGAAGCAGATAATCGAGGAGACCGGGATGAGTAAGGTCACATTCTACAAATATTGGGGAAACCTTGTGGAATTAAGGGTGGTCATGCCAACGCGCTCATTCGGAAAAACAGTGCTGTACAAACTGAATGAAAAAAATCCGCTGATAAGGAAGACCATTGAATTGGAACTGGAACTGATAGAGCAAACAGCGCCTTCAACGAAAATTGTTTCAGCCATGAAAAAGGCAGCTCCTAAGCCAGCGGCAATTTGATGAAAAAAACAAAGGATTGCTATTTCTTCATCTTGGAAACCCAGTTCTTGAATTCCCTTTTCAAATCAGAAAGCACAGTGGGCAGCTTGAACCCCTCTGCCGTGAACCGCATGGGCGGGTCGGTCAGTATGTGCAGGTGGAGCGTGCAGTTATGGCCGCTCTTCTTGACGTGCAATTCAACCCCGCGCACCTTGGCAAAGCGCGAAACTCTTTCTGAGATTTCGCTGCCGAACTCTTCCAGCACCTGGTAATGCACAATCTCCTCATCACCAAGCCCTATGATGGTCACCTGCTGGCTCTTGCCTTCAACCAGCAGTTTCATCACATCGCTGACTGTTACAATGCCTACGGGTTTCTGGCCGTCCAGGATGATAACTGAGGAAACCTTGTGCTCAACCATTTTCTTGGCAGCCTCCCTGAGCGACTTGTCCTTGATTATGGAAACCACGTTTGGCTTCATGAACTCGCGCACCTTGAGCGTCTCCAGGTTGGGCGATTCTTTTGAAGGGGAGCGCGAGTCCCTGCCCTTGGGCAACATGAGAAGCGAACCTATATCATAAGCTGAAATTATGCCCTCCAGCTTGCCATCGGCATCCACTACAATGACCCTGCGCACGCCAAACCTGCGCATCTCGCCTTTCAGGGCGCCTACAGTGGATGTGGAGCTGATGGTGACAAGCTTCCTTCGGCTGACGGATAAGACAGACACCTCAGCCACAAGGCCATGGGCAACCGCGAGAGCGAGCAACTGCTCCTTTGAAACGCAGCCAACCACCTTGTCCCGCTTGTCCACCAGTGCGAGCTCATTATAGCCGTCTGTGGAGAATTTCTTGGCCATGGCGGAAAAATCGTCGGATATCAGGATTTTCGGGGCTTTTACTGCATAGGGCTGGCACTTCACCTTGGGATTGGAGATGTTGGACTCCCTGAAAAGTTTTTCGCCTATGATGCCGAAATATTTGTCCTCCCGGGTTATGATTGCTGTCGTGCCAGCCTTCAGGATATAGCTGAAGATTTTGGAAAGGTCCTCTGAAACATCAAAAGTCTTGCATTGCTCGCCCAAAGAAGATGCGTCAATCGCCATCGTTACAACCCCCACAAACAAAATGTCTTCACATTTCTGCTGATTAAATAGCACCCAGAATCATTAAATAGCTAAGTGGTGCATTGAGAACAATGCGGGGGTTGTTTCGATGAAAAGCGAGAAAAAATTTATTTCTTCTATTTCGCATCTGCTTACACTGCACGAGAAAGGCCATGTTGACGTGTCAATAGGCGATGACAGCGCTGTTGTTTCCGTGGGCAGGCACAAGCTCGTGCTCACCACGGATATAATGTTTCGGGGCACCCATCTCTCAAAACTCCATCCTGAGGGCATGGGCTGGAAAGCTGCGGTTGCAAGCATCAGCGACCTGGCAGCCATGGGCGCGAAACCTGTTGCGCTGCTCGCGGCAATAGGGTTTGAGAAAAATTCCTGTGCGAAACTTGGGAAGCGAATTGTCAAGGGGATACTCAGTGCCTGTGAGGAATACGGATGCATTTACGCAGGAGGTGACACCAAGAAGGCTGGCGAGCTCACGATTTGCACCAGCGCGGTTGGTGAGTGTGAAGCTGGCGTCCTGAGGATTGGCAATGTTAAGGAAGGGGACGTGGTTGCGGCCTGTGGGCTTGTGGGAAATGCAGCCCTCGGGTTCAAGAGCAAAATGCTGAACCTTGGCTTGGGCGAATTTGAGAAATATTTTGAAACCCCTGAAGCGCAGGTGAAGGAAGGGAAAGTGCTTGCAAAATTCGCCAGACATTGCGCTGCCACCGATATCACCGATGGATTATTTTTTTCTATTAATAATATGGTTTCAAGGAAAGGCTTTGGAGCTGTGATTGAGAGATTGCCTGTAAGCAAAGAATGGGTGAAGGCGGTGCAAAAATATGGGCTGGATGAACAGGAGATTGTGGATGGCGGCGAGGACTATGTGCTTGCCTGTTGCATAAGGGAAAGCAAATTCAATGAAATAAAAGGAATGTTTGAAAAAAATAAATTGCGATTGATTGAAATCGGCAAGGTCGTGAAAAGGAAAGGCATCTGGCTCAACGGGAAAAAAATGAATGCAGATGGCTATGACGCGTTTTTAAATTGATGGCTCAGTTTGCCTGTTTTTATTCAAACTTTTTGTAATTTTGGATGTTCTTGTAGAGCGCTGTTATGAAATAAGCATAAAATGCGAGGATTACAATATAGAATATCGCTAGAAAGAAGCTCATAAAGAGTCCCGTAACTATCTGGACTAGGACTGAGAATACGCCCGCCAACACAGGAGAAATAAATACCATGGCTAGGGTTATAATCCCTGTTATGATTGCAAGAATAACGAAAAGAATACCTGATATAATTAAAACAGGGAGCATAACTACAAAAAACAAAACAATAAACACAAAACTAGCTATAATAGCGAATAATTTATCGTGAAGTTGGCAGAATCCCCCGCCCTTCGGGCGGGGATGAATGCCAAGCGCCAACTTCACGAGAATTTTCCGAATGAGCCTTCATACCCTGCACATTGTGCAGGGTCTCTCGCATCAGCGAGAGAGGCTCTTCGGAAAATCTGATACTCAAAAGAGCTACCGTCGGGACGACGGGAAGTAACGCTTCCGGAGA
>MNVF01000049.1 GCA_001871535.1 Candidatus Micrarchaeota archaeon CG1_02_49_24 | reverse complement strand
TTCCTGACAAATTCCCTTAAGGATACCGTTGTAGGGAATTTGCCATGATACCTATAAATCTCTTTTGTGAACGCCAGCATCTCGTTCCATAATTCCTTTGAGACCCATAAATGATGCCGTAGTTCTTTCTCCTGCGTTTTGCCAGGGTATACACGAAATTTGTAACTCTTCATAGCGTCCTTATCGTTTTCCATTGCTTTTATTCGTTTCGCCCGCTTCCTGCCAGTGTAAACCCCAAATATTTGGACGCTGTAGCAGGTGCGTTCCACCCGATAAATCGGGTAGGGGTTAGCGTCCAGTTACTGCCCTAAAGTTCCTTCACGTCTATGCTCACGCCGACCATTTCCTCGAGCTGGCTGATGTTCCTGCCGCGCTTGCCAATGACGCTCGCCATATCCCCGCTGTGGAGGTAAACGCACAGCCTGTTCCCGGCAGGCTCAACCCTGAAATCATGGGAGACCATGCGGGAGAGCCTTTTCTCGAGCTGGGAGGCAACTGCCTCAAGCCTTCCCTGCATTGCCTTCTGCCTGTGCTTTTCCTTGGCAGTAACCTCGAACACCACAGTCTCATCGCCGAATTTGTAGATTTCATACCTGAGCTCGCCGCTATCCAACAGAGTGATATCGATAACCGGCCTGGCAAGGTCTGCATCTGACATGCCAGTAGGCACGCGCACGCCCATTTTCAGCTGGTAGACTTCGCCAATGCCGCCATCCTTGATGGAGATGATTGTATCGATGATGCTGGACAGCATGCCAAGCTCGACCCTTCCAATAAACCGCTGGAGCGCGTCGATGGGCTTATCGCCATGCACAATGCCCACCATGCCAATCCCTGAGAGCCTCAGGTCAATATAGGCCATGAAATCGCTGGTCACGCGCATCTCATCGAAGATTGAATAGTCCGGCCTGACCAGCAGGAGGATTTCCACTGATTTTTCAAATGAGCCCTCAAGGGCCGTGTATTGGGTGATTTGCTCATTCACCTGAAGGTCGCGCGGCGATTCCAAAGTCTTCACAAGCTTGCCACCGGAGGAATAGTATTCCGCAAGGGCTGTGGCAAACGTGCTCTTGCCGCTGCCTGGCGGGCCGCACACGATTATGCCGGCTCCGGTCTTCACGCGCTCCCTGAGTTTTGAGCCAAGACCGTAGTCATCGAGCGCCTTTTTGAGCATGGGACGGACGATGGTGATTTCTGTCTTGTCTGAAAAGGGCGGCTTGGTAATTACAGTGCGGTATTCGCCCAACTGGGCTACAGTTGCGCCATCACGGTCAATCTCAAGAAAATAATCTGCATTGCGCTCGACTGATTCAATGATTTCCTTGCTGAGTGCGCGAATTTCCCGGATGCCCAATGGCATTCCAGCTTCTTTCAGTTCCACATGGCCGGGCGGGCCTATCTTGGCCAGCACGGGCTGGCTTTCGCGGATATGGATGGATTGCGTTTGGTTCGTGAAAAACTTCTTGAACGAAAGCTCGGTTGGTTTCTCATGGGAACGCAGGTAGATGCACTTTACGCCATAGACAAGGGCGCTCTGGTGTTGCACCTTGTCGCCGGTGACAAGGGTGGCCTTGCGCTCAAGGGCGAGCTGCACAAGCATATGGTCTATTGCACCATGTTTTGCATGTTCTATTTCAAACTCCCCTGGCCGCTCGCCGTAGAATTCAAGCTGCACCCCGAGCGCTTTAATTTCATTGAGGGCAGCAAACCCGATAAAGCCGGTTTCGCGGCGCATGTTCGCCTGATATTCGATTTCGCCAACCACTGCATTGGGGATGATGAGCTTTCCTGAGATTTGGCGGCTCTTGACAAGCTCGACGATGCGGCCGTCAACAATGACGCTTGTGTCTATGAGATAATCCATACAAAACCAACCCAAGCCACCGATAGCACATGCCTATTTTATTTTTGCCATGCTTTTTGAAAATGAAGAAACAAGCTTCTGTACATCAGTCTCGTTTTCAAGCGCAGTTCCCACCTGGATTATGTCAGCGCCTGCTGCCACGACATTCTTTGCCTGCTCTGGCGTGCGGATGCCGCCTGCAACGATATAGGGCACGTCTATGGCAGAGCTGACGGCATGTACCATTTCCAGGGGGATATGGCCAGCCTTAGGATTGCTGCCGCAATCCGTGAGCACGAACCTGAAGCCCATGTACTGGGCTGCAAGGGCATAGGCAACTGCGAGCTCTGGCTTTTCCCTTGGAATCCGCTTTGCATCGCCCACAAAACCAACTGTCCCGCCAGGCTCGACCACCACATAGCCGACCGGAAGCGTTTCTATGCCAGCAGCCTTTATCACAGGGGTTGCCAGTGCCTGGGCGCCGCTTATCCAATAGGGGTCGCGGCTGTTGAGGAGCGACATGTAATAAATGGCATCTGCATATTTCGTGACCGTGCCTATGTTGCCGGGAAACAGGATGACTGGCACGTCTGAGTTCTCGCTGGCCTCTTTTGCCACGTTATCAAGGATGTCGCCCTGAACTCCTATGCTGCCCCCGATAAGCACGGCATCAGCCCCGCTCTCAGAGCAGGCCTTGGCAACCTTGGTGGCATGGCTGAGGTTCTTGTAGTCAAGCGGGTCGATCAGGGTAAATAACAGGGATTTTTGCTCGAGCCGCTCCAGGATGTATTTTTCGACTGACTTGAAACGTTTCATAGTAATCAACCTTGAATATATTGGATGCTTGGTTTTTAAATCATAGCAAGAGCAGGAGAAAATGGCCCGGAGTTTATGGCTCAAGGTTTAAGGTCTAAAGTCTAAGGTTTAGAGTTCAGGAGACGTAGAAGTTAAACGCATGAACCTTAAACTTTGAACCTTAGACCTAAATCAGCTTGACCAATCCCCTGCCTATTTCCGCGATGTCAGCGCCGAAGAGCGAAGTGAGCGCGCGCATGAATGTAAATAGCACAACCAGCGGCACTGCCGGAAGGATGAACACCCGCGTAATCATGGGCAGCAGGACATCGGTCAGCCCCTTTATGAACGCGCGGATACCGGAGTCATTCTGCTGCACGAAATAATAAGAGGACATTGTTGAAGAGAGGTCTGCGCCGCAGTCGGCCTCCAGGTAGGAGTTGATTGTATAGGGCAGGTCGATGGTTCCTTCACCCCCGGTGCCAATCCCATGGTGATAGCAGTTGAATGCCGAATTGCCCAGGATGGGGAACATCATGACATAGGTCATGGGATAGAGGAAATAGCCTGAGATTGCAAGGGCCATGAGGAATGCGCCTGCGCCCCGCGTGAGTGCGAACGAGCGCAGCACCAGGCCAAGGGGGAGCAGGAAAGTCAGCGACACATTGTTGAAAAATGCGAGCGCCCTCATTTGCACATAGACGAATACCAATGCGTGGGTTATGTAGCCGGCGGCTATGTGGAGGATGCCGACCAGTGGCGTGTAGGCCCACATCATCATGGGCTCATGGCCGCCGATTTCCATGGAAAGCTTCTCCACAGGCTCAACTATGCTGTTAAGCACATAGACCTTTGTATAATAGGAGATGAGGCAGTTAGCCAGGTTCTCCATGTAGCGTATTGAGAAGTTGCCTGGCGTGCTGGTCCGTTGGTCGTTGCCGAGCTCGCTTATCTTGATGGTAAATGCTGGGTCGCCGGAGGCGGGCAAGTTCGGGTCGTAATTTGGGTTGGAAAATTCCAGGGACTTGCTAGCGCCATAGGTTTGCTCAAGCATGCTTTGCATTATGGGGCTTGACATGTTGGTGAACACGCCCAAGAGATAGGTGGCGAACACAATTAGCAGGATTGAGGCAAATACCTGCGAATATTCGCCCTTGGCCTGCAGCTTCAGCTTGGGCAGGTTGAGGATATGGGCCACGAAATAGAACACCGTAACCAGCCCAAGCGAAAGGATGCTGGCCATGGCCATTATGAAAAACGTATCCGGCGGGAATGCAACGTCCATAATATCATCTTTCTGTCTTCACGTCTTGCAGTTTTGCACTTATACTTTTTCTTTTCGCGAAGCTTTCGTGGGCATTGCCCACGAGCTTTTTGCCAGATGGCAAAATCCAATTCTTTTTTGTAAAAAGAAAAGGCTCTTTTACTTATATCAGCTGTGTCAATTTTGAAATGTCAACCTCATCTCCCAAAAATCTCGAAAGCTCCTTTATAAAAGTCACCAGCAGCAGGAAATCCAGCGTGGGAAACAGGATTGCCGCTATGAACAGCGTCACTATGATTTGCACAATTGGGAATATGAGCCACATGAACACGCCGACCACAGTGCCTGGCTCGAGCTTTATTGGGCTGGAGGAGGTGATGGCATTTGCCTGCTCAGTGGTCACTGGCGCGCCCTGGGGACCAAGCTCTGGCAACGAATCCACTATCTGCTGACCATAGGTATTGCCAAGCGGGCGAACCGGCGGGGGAGTGGGAGTTGCGGTGGCAGTGGTGGACGGGGTGACATACACTGGAGAGTCTGCCTGCAGGTTTGCAACCAGCCCGCCCATGGCAGGGTCAAGGTAGCCGCCTAGCAGCAGCGCATTAAATGTAAACATCATGGGCAGGCCTATGGTCAGGCCTATGGCCAGGGCCATGAGCATGCCACCGAATTTTCTCGTAACCGCTATACATCTGAGTAAGACGCCAATTGGATAGATGAACGGAAGCATGGTGAGCAGGATATAGCGCGTCAGCAGGTAGAGCGTGCCCATGGACAGGATGGCAAGGATAAGCGGCGAGGAAACCGTGGATGTGATGAAGAGTATGTGGGATACACCCGAAAGGGGCTGGTTGACAACGCCGAACCCTGCTGGCCGCTGGTTCCAGATGATGGTGTAATTTTTCATTATGGACGTATTGATTGGCAGCAGGAGCTTGTAGGCCTCAAGGGCCAGGTTCCTTACCATAAGGCAATATTCCAGCGCAACCTGGAAGATGTTGGTGCCCGAGCCGACAGCCATGGCGGGATTCGCATTTGCGACAAGGAACTGGGGGTTGAGCGCGCAGATGGACTGCACCAGCCAGAAGGTGAGCAGCACCAGGGCAAATGTGATGAATTTCTCATTCAGGTCGTATTTGAATTCTGCGATGGCACTCTGCCTGCCGAGGAAATGGTTGAGGAAATACAGAAAGACATCGAACCCGACAGCCATGAGGATGGCTATGAACGAAAGCGTAACCCAGTGGGTGAATAATGCGGTGAACTGGCTTATGCCTGAGGCGGGCTGGATGCCATAGCACACTTCATACAAAGGTACGCCCATAGGGAATCAAAACCTCAAATCATATAAACCTGGAGAGAGGCGCCAGGGAAATCTCGGCACCCATCAGCTTGGAAAGCTCCCTCGCGCAGGAGAGCGTTATGAATATGTTTATGATTGGGAGCACGCCGCACACTATGATTACGTAATACATTGCTTCCTCGAACATCCGATAGAGGAATGGACCCACAAAAATCACATACATCACTGCAAATGACATTTTGAGCACTCCTATGATGAGGAGCTTGTAGGCGAGCGCCCAGAGCGAGCCGGCAGCTCCGAAGAAACCGACAACGAATGAGGAAATTGCAGTCATGAAGCCGCTGAACTTGAAAAGCGAGAGCGGGTCTGTGAATGCCTCGCCGTAGTGGGCGTTTACTATCAGGTAATTCAGGTTGAGCAGGAGGGGATAGACTATGTAAAAGCTCAAGGCTATCGCTATGACAAAAGCGCCAACGTCACGGGTGAAATAGAACGTGCGCAGCATGATGCCCACCGGCAGGAACACCGACAGGAAATAGTTGCCTATAAAACATAGGCTCATGCCGTAGATAATGGTTGCCGCAAGACCGAGCTGGAGACCGTTGAGCAGCATGGTGGTGGTGTGGAGAAGGGGGGCAAGCATTGGGCCTAGGTTGAAAGTGAGACCGAACATCATGGGCCTGATGGTAACGCCCTGGCTCAGCACTGAGAGCGCCATGTTCATTGTGCTCAGCATGAAATAGTAGGCGAACAGGTTGTGCTGCACTTTCTGGATGTAGAGCATGCCTGCCTGCATGGATGTATCGGCATGCTCGCCTGCCACATCGGTGAGGTGGGGGATGAGGCTGGGATTAAGCTTTGAATTGGGATTGGAACTGGAACCGAATCCCAGATAGGCGACAAGGAGGACGACCATCACTGCCGAGATTATCAGGTGGTAGATTGCATCCATGGACCACTGGGAGAGCCTGCCCAGCTGGAAATATTTTGAGAGCATGTAGCCGAGGGCTGCGATGCCTGCTGGAATCAGGAGCGCCAAAAGCGCAGTCTCAATCCAGCTCATGTTGGCAATGCCGGTATTCATGTTGCATTCGGTGAGAAGGCCCTGGTAGAAATATACATTGTCGATATAGGAGTAATCCACGGAAAATGGCTGGGCAGCAGTTGTAGTGGATGCAGGCGTTGGTGAAGTGGATGGAGTTCCACCCTGGCCGAATGTAAGCTGAAACAGCGCGGAACCAATGACTAGAAGCAACAGCACAGTTGGCAATAGGAGTTTGCTGTTTGCCCCAATTCCAGCCGGATGTTTCGTTTCCCTTTTTTTGTTCATCATATGAATCAAACCATACGTTAGCTACAATCATTGACTCATTCTAAACCAACTGCGTTAACCCTGCAATGTCCGCATCTCCCCCCAATATCGGCGAGAATACTTTCACCGTGGCGATGGTGCTGAACACCGCAACCACCTGGAAGAATATGCCCATGAACAGCACGCTTGCGACTGTGTCCGTGAGCCCGCCGAGCCCGATAACCGCGGCTATGAGCACCTTGTACTGGGTAGGGTTGAGAAGGCTCTTATAGGATACCAAGCTTGTGTAAGAGTCCACCTGCTGGTCAATGAGGCTGGTATAGAGCGGGCTGTTGAAATTGCCTTCGCCTGTGGAGAGAATGCCTCCTTGTTTCATCCTGTCAAGCGTGTCTGTATATGGCCGTTGGATCATTTGGCCAGGGTGGGCTGGGTCTGGCATCAAGAAATAATCTTGGAGGGCTGGGTCGTAGCCAGGATAGTTCTCATCGAATGCGCGCTTGTAAAAATCAGTATAGGAGTTGTAGATTGGATTCGCATTCGGCGCTGTGGGCGAGCTCACTGCATTCGGGTCCTGGAGGGGCATGAGTTTCACGTTCATCGGTATGTTGTTGGTTGAAAATGCCTGCCAGCCCACCATGTAGGCGAGCGGGAAGATGAAATAAAGCGCCAGTGAGAACGCTATGAGCAGGCCGCCGAGCCTGCGGGTGAAGAACACGGTGCGCGTGATTATTCCAATTATCAGGAGGGTGGGAAAGAATAGCTGGTGCACATCCGCAAGGAACATCTGCTGGATTTTGATGATTGCCATGCTCTTCATCATGTAATCATAGATGGTATTGATGGTCTCCACCAAAAGGGAATAGCCGACAAACGGCGTGACCGCCATGGCCATGGTGCCCCGGGTCTCCTCCCTGTTGATGATGGAAATTGAACTGTAGCTGGCAAGATTGATGTTGATTTCCAGCAGCGAGTCCATCACCCGGCTCATCAAAATGAATGTCGAATCCAGGAAATAGTTGGCAATGGCTATGTGGCAGGGCGGAGGTTCTTCGGAAATAGCGAACTCCTCAAACTCCTTCCGCTTATTGATTTCGACCAGGACAGAATCATCGTCCATTGGGCCCCCGCCTAAACTTGTGAATGAACCCTTGTAAAGCTCGAAAATCAGCTCGCGGTTGCCGTTTGAAATAATATATCCCGCAGGATTGCCATGGATGTCCACTGGATTGCAGATGGCGGCGCCATTTGGCATTGACAGTGCATAGGCATGGGCTACGCTGTCGGCCATCAGGAACAGCAGGAGGATGACCCCGGGTATGGCGATTGAATAAAATGCATTGCCGAACTCGTTCTTTGCCCAGGAAATGAAATCCGCGCGCATGAAAATTGAGCCTATCATGTAGCCCAGGACGGTGAAGCCGACTGAAATCAGCACGCCTATCAGGCTGTAGAACATTATGTCGCCCCAGTAGTTCTGGAACATGGACGGGAAATAGGAACGGCTTGCATAGCCGGCGATGGATGGGAAATCTGCCATAGTATCACTATCACATTTTTTCAGGTTGAAAGTTTTATCATTGACTTTATGAAACCGCTTGTGATTATAAACGTAAGCGCAGGCAGCAGCAGGCCCTGCAGGATTAATAGCGAATGAAGATTGAACATCCTGAAATAGTCATCCAGGAAATAGGTGATTCCCAGGGTAGTGCCAATGCCATTTATGGCGTTAACGGTTTTATCGGCGAAGAGTATCATGAAATCATCTACCCTGCGCGTTTTCAGGCCTATGAAATGGGCGGTCCACGGGTCTGTCAGGGTGATTTCGGTGGCGCCTGGGGGCGGAGTCCAGCCGGAGGGAGGAACGAATAAATTGGGCTCGGCTGTGGTGCCTATGCCATAGCCATAATGGCCGCCTGGCGCCGGCTCGAACGGTCTGTCCATGCCCGGGAACATGGATTGGACTGCCATGTAGTGCATCGCATAGGTGAGCGGATAAATCACATAGAATGCAAGGGCGCTCATCAGCAGGAAAGTGCCTGCATTGCGCGTGGGCGGAAGTATCCTGAGCACAAGCCCTGCTGCCAGCACATAGACATATAGGCTTTCAATCATCTGGAGGAGCGCCAGCTGGACAATCAGGCTGGAGACTACGGGCAGCAGGATGAACATCAGCATGTCTGAATTGCTGTCTATCATGCTGAGGGGCATCATGAGCACGTTGTAGCCCCAGGCAGAGCAGCCACCCTTCAGGTAGAGGTTGGACATGCCCTGGGCAACGATGCCGATTGATTTGATGCGTATCAGGATGGGCAGACCGAGGTTGTTTATCATGGAGCTCACATAATTTTTTGCTATGTCAAACGAAGTTGCGCTTGGGAGATATGGGCTTGGCGGCTCGCCCATGAAATAGACCATTGCCCCGGAGGCAATGGTTTGGGAGAACGTGATCGTCCCAACAATAAATATCAGAAGCAGCACCGAGGAGAATATTTGGTTGAGCTCTGCCTTTGCAAATACCTCCCAATCCTGTTTCTTGAAGAATTGCGAGGCAAAATAGGTCAGCACCGCAAAGCCCACCATTATCAGCAGCAGGATGCCGGCATAATCCATGACCTGGGGAACCTTGGCAATTGGGTCAGGGATAGGGCTGGGTGGATTATTCAACAAGAGCGCTAATGCGATATCCACTGCCATCAGATCACATATCACATATCATGGTTTTTTTGCATTGTTGGCATTCACTAAATGTATTTTGTAAAGCCGAACAGGTCCTCCTGGCCACCCAGGCTGCCGGCTATGTTTCTGTAGAGTGAAATCGTTATCACAATCTGGATGAAATTTGAGAAGAACACAAATGAAAGCGTCCTGGTCATTTCCTGCACATGGCCTATGACAAAATGAAACAGCATGCTATGGGTGATTTGGGGCTGACCGCCAAAATACTGAATCCCTGAGCTGAGGACCGTGCCCATTATGCCATAGGATTTGACAAACACCCAGAGCAGGTTGAAGAATGGGCTGAACACATTCCCCCACATGAATGACCACCAGTTTTTCACCTTGTAAGTGAATTGGGTGGCCCATGCTTTGAACTTTTCCCAGCCGGATAGTTCCGGCGCCTGGTGCTGCTGCTCCAAGTCACGCAAAGCAGTGGCTGCGTCAGTTGACCACTTGTCCATCAGTGTGCCGGTGGTGGTTTCATCAGCCTCAGCCTCTAGGGCAGTTGAGTAGGCATAGCCCCCTGAGGCGCCTGTTACGCTCTGCACCACTATAGCACCCTCTGGCGTCATGAGAAAGGGGTTGGTTGCAATCCCGGCTGAATCAGGCGTGCCGGAATAGCGTATCTGCTGGTACATGCCGGCCGAGAGCATGAATGTCAGCGGATAGATGAAATAGACCGTGATGGCAAGGGCCATGAGAGTCGAGCCCAGCCGCCTGGTGAATGGGAATGCACGCAGAAGCAGACCGATTGGGAAATAGATGCTCAGCGCAGTCTGGCGGATGAATTCAAGAAGCATTGCGAAAACCGTCACCATGGCGATGGAAAGCCCGACCAGGTCGACCAGCAAGGTGTGCGAGTTGGTAAGCATCTGCATTCCGGCAAATGGAAACACATCCAGGGTTATGAACGAAAGGGGCACTGACTTGCCCAGGGTAACCGAGAAGGAAAGGGTTGAGATAAAGCCTGCCATCATCTCCACAAGCTCCAGGGAGAAATAGTTGAGGATGAGGTAGACCTTGAGCTCCTTGAGATACAGCAGGGCGCCTATGAACGGGTCCGGGAATCCCGTGAGCGATGCGCTTATTATGCTGGCTACATTGGTGAGGACATAGACCATTATCAGCCCGAGCGCCATGGTGAAGAATATTTCATAAAGCTCGTTGTTGACCCAGCCCTTGAAGCCGGGCAGGTCAAGGAAACGGCTAGCCATGAATGCCAGCGCGGCAATGCCCACGTTCACTAGGATTGCAATGTAAAAAAGGTTGTTAAACAGGGCTTTGGGAATGAATGTGGGAATGCAAACTATCTGGTCTGGGCACTGGGTAATTATCTGTAAAACCGGCAATGCCACACCCAAAACATCAGCCATGATACATCATCCACAGGTTGCCCGCTAGTTATCAAGCGATTATCAGAGATAAATTGGATGATTCAATTTTAAACATGTATCTATTATAAAATTACCCGTATGGAACCACGCATTGACGCTGCTTTTTCTGAACGCTTGCCTGCCATAGAAGCCGGCTGGCGGAAGAAATGGGCTGAGAATAAGGCATTTGAGGCTGATGCACCAGCCACGCGGCCTCGGGTTCAGGGTCTAGGGTCCAGAGTCCAGGGTCTAGAACAAGACCCGAGACCCAAGACTCAAGACCCAGGACTGTTGAAACCCAAAACCAGCAAATATTTCATAACTCCTGCCTTTCCCTATCCAAACAGCCCACAGCATATAGGCCATGGGAGGACATATACGACTACAGACATATATGCGCGGTTCATGCGGCTTCTGGGAAAACAAGTGCTCTTTCCTATGGCGTTTCATGTAACCGGCACTCCGATTTTGGCAATGGCAAAGCGGATTGCGGCAAAGGACGGGGAATTGCTGGACATATTTGACAGGATATACGGAATCCCGAAAGAGCTGGCTGAAACGCTCACCGACCCAAAGGAATTGGTGAAATATTTCTCAGATGAAATCGAGCAGGGCATGAAGGAGCTCGGGCTGTCAGTGGATTGGAGAAGGAAATTTTACACCTTCGACCCGTGCTTCAACAGGTTCATTGAATGGCAGTTCCACAAGCTCCATGAGGCCGGCTATGTGAAAAAGGGCTCCCACCCGGTGCCCTGGTGCACTGCCTGCGGCAATGCGGTTGGCAGCCATGACACCCAGGGCGACAAGGACCCGGAGATTGAGCAGGTCACTATGGTTAAGTTCAGGTTCAGGGACGGCTTCCTGGTGGTGGCAACCTACAGGCCGGAAACCATTTACGGGGTTACAAATATCTGGTTCAACCCGAAAGCTGCCTATGTCAGGGCGATCGCTGGCAACAGTCGCCGAGATTTTCACCCGCAGGTGATCGACGACCGCAGTTGTCGAGATATGCTCCAACAGGAGCATCTGAAAAGCCAGCAGGCGATTGCAGCAGATGCAAACACCAACAGGGAAACCATTTATTACCTGGCAGAAGAAGCATCTAAACGCCTTGCCAAACAACTTCTCATAAAGAAAGCTGGAAATGCAAAAATAAAAGAAAATGACCTTGCGCTCAACCCGCTTACCAATGAAAATGTTCCGCTCCTTCCTGCGGAATTCGTCGAGCCCGGCATAGGCACGGGCGTTGTCATGAGCGTGCCTGCCCATGCGCCCTATGATTATCTTGCGCTCAGGGACCTCAATCTCCTCCAAAAGATTCCGCCCAAGGTCATCATCAGCACGCCTGGCTATGGGATGCCTGCCAAGGATGCGGTGGAGAAGCTCGGCGTGAAAAACCAGGCTGATGAAAAGGCAGAGCTTGCCACCAAAGAGGTTTACACGGCTGAAGCCCACCAGGGAACCATGCTGGCTGGAAAATACACGGGCATGCCTGTGAAAATCGCCAAGGAAAAGGTTGCTGCCGATATTATCAGGGAAGGCAGTGGCGTAGGCATCTATGAGCTTGCCAATGCGCCAATTTCATGCAGGTGCGGCAACCAGGTGAGCGTGGAAATCGTGCGCGATCAATGGTTCCTTGACTATGGCAACCCGGAATGGAAGGCGCTGGCAAAAGAATGCCTGGAGTCCATGACATTGCTGCCTGAAAAGACGCGCATTGACTACAAATACACAATCGACTGGCTTATCGACAAGGCGTGCACGCGGAAACACGGGCTGGGCACCCCGTTCCCCTATGACAAGTCGCAGATTGTCGAATCGCTCTCGGACTCGACAATTTACATGGCATACTATACCATTTCGCATTTGCTTTCACAACTGCCCGAGGGCATGGTAGGCGACGAGCTTTTTGATTATATTTTCCTCTCGAAACAAAAACCCAAAAACAATGGCTATGGAAAACATGAAAAATTGATTGAGAAAATGAAAAATGAGTTTGAGCACTGGTATCCACTGGATTCGAGGCATTCTGCCGGCGACCTCATCCATAACCACCTGACATTTTTCATATTCAACCATGCGGCAATTTTCCCCAGGAAGCACTGGCCTAAACAGATTGCGGTCAACGGCTTTGTGCTCATGGAAGGCAAGAAGATGAGCAAATCCCTCGGGAACATATTGCCAATACGGAAGGCCATGGCAACCTATGGCGCGGATGTGGTGCGTTTTGTCATTGTGAGCGGCGCTGAGCTTTTTGAAGATGCGGACTTCAACATGGAAAACATAGAGGGCGTGAGGCAAAGGCTAAACTTTTTGCATGGATTGATTTCAGATAAGGCAGGCGGAAGACGTGAAAACGTGAAAACAGCGCCAGCAGGCGCGCAAGACAACAGCTTTGCTGGTAAATGGTTCCGCTCACGCTATCACAGGAGAATAAAGAATGCCTGCGGAAATTACAAGCAGCTTGCAATACGCACGATATGCAATGAGCTTTTTTATGAAAACATCAATGATTTGAAGATTTACCTGAAACTTTCTCCGAATGCAGACCTCAGCGAATTTTTCGAGCTGTTTGTGCCGGCGATTTCCCCAATCATGCCACATGTGGCAGAGGAATTCTGGCATCAGTTGGGAAAGAAAGGGTTCGTATTCGTGGCAGGCTATCCGAAATGGGAGGAGGCTGCGATTGATGAAAGCCTGGAATACGGCATGGACATCGCAAATGCGCTGGTGGATGACGTAAGGAACATACTTGCGCTGGTTAAGGTTGAAAACCCGAAGAAGGTCAGCTTATTCGTGGCTGATGAGTGGAAGCGAAAGGTATATTCAATCGTGGCAGCTGCGAAGAACCAGCAAGAGAGCATGAAACAATGCTTCTGTGATGCTGAGCTGAAGGCAAAGGGCACTGACACTGTCAGACTCGTGCAGTATTACCTGAAAAAGCTCAACCTGCTCACAAGGAGATTGCTTTCTGCCAAGGAAGAGCTGGCGATGCTTGAGAGCCTGAAAGATTACTTGACAACGGAATTCGGATTCACGGTGGAGATTGCCATGGAAACAAAATCGCAAAACCCAAAGGCGAAAAACGCAATGCCAATGAGGCCGAGTATCTTTATTGAGTAACGATAGAACGCCTGTATGCCCACAGGTGCTGTTTTTTAAATATATGACACATATAAATAAGGGGTAAATTTCAGGGGGTTTTTCCATTTTCTTTGATTTTTTGACTTCAGGCAAAACGATGCCGCCCTTTGCATAGTTCAACTTTCATGCCGCTTAAGCGTCCCGGCGCTTACCATATGGTAGTTTGCCTTCAATGATATCACCTAGGGAAACCGCATAATCAAAATAGTCTCTTGCATCATTGCCGATTTCGCGGGCAATCAACCCTAGCTTGGGTGACCGGATGCCGGCATATGAAGCATTCTCCTTAAGAGATAACGCGATATCCGATGCCTTCCGGTTGTCAACAATGGACCATTTGCATTCCCAGACACAGGCATCCTTTCCAAGAGTAATTATATCTATTTCCCTGTCTTTGTGCCACCAGCTCCCAAGCTCTGAGAAATCGATCCTGCCTATTTTCAAAGAGGATATAAGATGCTCCTTCGCCAGCCGCTCGAATTCCCTGCCGGCATATGTACTGAAACCGCGTTTAAATTCCTGCTTAAATAGCTCATACCGCCCGAGTTCAAGCGAGCTTTCATTTGGCCTGACAAACCTGAACCAAAACCTGAACATGGGATTTTTTATGGCATACCTCGTATCCTTTGCAGCCGGTCTTAGCAATGGAATATTTTTTTCAACTATCCCATGGTAATCGCACAGGGCATTAAGGAATGCGCTGACAGAAGTGGCAGGAATGCCCACGTATGAGGAAATTTCGCTTAGCTTGGTATGACCAGTGGCTATGGCTTCCAGTATTGAATAATTCTGGGCACCGCGGTTACCGAATTCGGCCCGCAAAAGATCGCGAACCTCGTTCTGCAAGGGCGCATTTTCCGTGAAAAACAAGAACTCAACAACATCCTCCAACGGCTTGGCCCCAACTTCAAAATCCTCCAATGCCACTAGGTATTTGGGATAACCCCCGAAGATGAGAAAAAGACCGGCAATGTCCACTGCATCCCTATAGCCCAACGCTCTGATGCCACTGTAGAATTCCCTGAATGCCAGCGGTTTCATAAGGAGCTTGGCTTTGATTCTGCCGTAAAGCGCAGCCGATGCATCCTCAAAAACCTCTTTAACCATCCCGGTTGAGGAACCAAGGAATACCAGCATAAGCGCCCTGTTCTCGTTGCGGTCTATAAGGTTCTGCAATATGCCAAATACGGATTTATCAACTGATAAAAAGTTTTGGAATTCATCGAAAACGATTATCTCAAAACTGCTCCGTTCTATGAGATAGCGCAGTATTTTGTCCCAATCATCCAAAGCCACCAGTTCGTCCAGCCCTTCGGCTGCCGTTATGGCGTCTGCAGCTTCTTTTGCAAGCACATGACTGCTCTTGGTTTCGTTGACGTAGATGTAAAGGGCGGTTTTGCCACGCATGAACTGGCGTATTAGTAAAGTTTTGCCAACCCTCCTTGGACCATATATGACAATCGGAAAGAGCTTCTTTTTGCTGTGCGCATGCATCTCTGAGAGCCATTTGATCTCTTCTTTGCGGTTAAGGAAGTCCATAGAATCACTTTATTGTAGATTGTAATTATTACTATTTATAATTATTATGTTTTACAATAATCTTTGCTCAATCTCAATCCCCCCTTTTTTATTAGACAGCTGTTATACCTTTTCTTAAAAAGGTTAAGCGACCCGAGCCCATAGCGTTTACCGATGTCGCTCGGGCGTCGGGTTTGCCGTTTAGCATTACCTTATGGCAAACCTCGCTTATACCTTTTTATCCCAAGGGGCTCTTTATATCTCTTGTAGTTTTCTCTTTCCGAGGGTCCGAATGCGCTTGCGCGCATCAGATGCACCTCATGGTGCATATCTCGACGACTGTTGTCATCGATGCGGTGCCATTTTGCCATCGGCAAAATACGCATCTCTTTTTCTAAAAGAGAAGGCTCTTTCTGTGAAAAGAAAGGGCCTTTAGCAAACCACGCAAACATATTCCGCGTGAAATAGGGGCTTTGCCCCTATGACCCCACGTCTTGCAGGCAGCTTCTCCCCGACTTGAAAGTCGGGGCTTCTCGCCGCCTGCGCTAAAACTCTGATAACTGAAGTTGGCGGTGGTCTTGCTCCCTGACATACTTCCGGGTGGTCGCAAGATCAACATCGCCAACGCTGCGATAGAATTTTCCCGGCGACCAAAATTCACCTTCTGGATATCTCAACCGAAATTTTGGTTCTACACTGAAAAGAGCATGTGCCGAAGCACCTTTCAGTGCATGAAGAA